>DASQTN010000676.1:0-2386 GCA_035641895.1 Chryseolinea sp.
TGTAAGTAAATGTTATTTTTTTAATTTCCTGAGCTCCACCCTTTAGATCAATTTTACGAGTTTCTGACCCCGGTTTCAACTCGTTCTTAACATCATATTCTTCCATACCACCAGATTCATCGAATACTTGAATGCCTTCGATATTGATTGGCGCGTCGGTAACCTTTAAAAGAATGGATTGGAATTTATCTTTCCCGAGAACTGAGATCGATTGATTTTCCATTTCAAAATCGGCTTTTACTTCTCCGATTTTATGCCATCCTGGCTTGTCGCTCAACATAACACTAGGCTCTTGAGCAAATACAGAACTAAATAATGTCGCAAATAGCACTGTGAAAATTAAATGTAATTTTTTCATATGATTTAGCGTTTGTTTTCACTGATGATAAACCAAAAGTATACCACTCCGATTGTGACCACGTAACATGACGTTCGCATATAATCTGAGTCTGTTTTCGCCCCGACTTGTAGAAAAATGTAGGAAAATATTTCTACAGTTAGCCTTCATCAATCACTTTGGTGACGCAGTATCCCAAAACCTTAAAAGGATATCAACATTGCAACACTTTAGTGTTTGGTAAGCGGCTGCATCAGCGCAACTTGTAACTATCCTGGATGCTTTTTTTCGTTGAACCATTCTTAAAATTTTTTGAAAGAACCGGTGCCAAAATTCGGTGAAGGTGTTGTAACGGCGACGAACGGTTAAGAAGTTAACGCATAAATAAGGTTCAAATTTTCACTATTTCTTGCACGCGGAAAATTTAGACATTATCGAGTTTTTATTATGAAATGAACTGTTCAATTTGACATTGGGCCTTCGACTTAATTGCTCGTTTTTCAGAGTGATAAAAGGTTCAAAGATGGAACGCGTGTTTAAAAAATATTATTAGATGAAATACATTAATAAGAAAACCATCGTAAAATATCTGTACGACCAGTTAACGGGAAATTTTGCCGGATTTATCGTTGGAATGTCAGCTACAGGTCTCGTTTCAAATTTCTTTGAAACACGAAGTTTCAGAAACCTGTGGGGTATCGCCTCCAAAAAAACCATCGTTGATAGAGGTACTTTCCATGCATTGGAATGGATTATCTCGATCGTAATCGGATTCATTGTATTTGAGATAATGACGAAAGTTGTTAAGGAAAGAATTGATAAGTATTTCCCCCTTTATAAGAATAGGTTACTCCGATGGATCATTCAAAAACAAATTCACTCAAAAACTAAAGAACTTTTAATTTCTGTTTCTAGTAGGAAAGTAACCTTGTACGCAAGCTTTAGCAATACCTTGAGGGAAACCTTTTTAAAGTCGCCAAAAACCTAATAATGTTTTTAGGTAGGTAATCGCAGCTTATTTAGCTTATTTGGGAACAGGAAATCGATTAATTTTCAACTCAGCGCAAAATTGCAACGGTGCCCTTGTAAGTTTTCTTCATGTAAGAGAGATTCAAATCGATCGTATAATAGTAAGTATCCACCGGTAGGGTCTGGCCATTGGAAGAACCATCCCATTCTTTTTCAAATCCTATTGATTCATGTATCATAACTCCGCGCTTATCAAATACTTTAATCATTGCCTTATTAACTTCATCTGTATTCAAGAGGTTAATATGCCATGTATCATTTTGTTGATCGCCATTTGGTGTAAATGCATTAGGGATGTCAAGCGATATTTCAACATTCATCGTTATAGTCCTCGCGAGCCTTGCCCCTGCCAGGTGACCGTCGAAAACTGTCACATACACCTTCCTGTCTCCAGCTAAAATTTCCTCAGGATTTCCGTTTTCATCCTCGGTGACTGTATAGTTATATTGTATGCTACGCACTGCAGTAAGATAGTCTTCAATGGTGGCATATCCGATCAGGAATAGTCTGCCGGCAGAATCGTAGACTGACCTTATCGTCGAAGTCTCGCTTGAAAATATACAGTGGTCGTTCACAGGATTGTAATTAAGTGGCTCAAATCCTACTTCGGCTAAGATTAAATGATCGTCGTCAATATCTGTCAGATTTATCGATTCATATATGGGCAGAGGATCGTAACCAGGTTGATACGCCAACACCGTCGTGTCGGGAGCTATAAATTCTGGCGGATCATTTACAGGAGTCACAAGAATAGTTAACTTAAATTCGTCGCTTGCGTTAGCTCCATCGCTTATGCGAACGCCGACATCAATAAAGCCATTTAAGTTGCGCATCGGCGTAATAGAGTTTCCATTTCGAGTGTAAACATCTCCGGGCAAAACAATCAGCACGAATCCGGTTGGATAGTCCTGATCATCAGTATCAGTCACAATAAGATCTGTAAGATTAATTGTCAAAGTACTGTCTTCGAAAACCGTCAAATCCTTTTGCCCATTGATTTGTGGCCTCGCCGTAGGTGCA
>DASQTN010000677.1:0-2643 GCA_035641895.1 Chryseolinea sp.
TAAAGGCACAACGGGCGTTGGTAAGGCAGCAAATACGGCCGTCGTTGTATCCATGATTTCTATTTTCGTACTGGACCTGGTCGCATTACAGGTCATAAATTTATTCAGGTGATGAATACCAAGGCAGTCTACGAAACAAAGGGTACTTCCCTCGAAAACGATAAGGTGGCAGAAATTCGTCACCTAAAAAAAAGCTTTGGTGACTTAAAAGTGCTGAAGGATTTAAACTTGGATTTATTCGATCGCGAAAATCTTGTAATACTAGGTCGTTCTGGTACAGGGAAATCCGTGCTCATAAAATGTATGGTAGGTCTGTTAAAGCCTGATTCCGGAGAGATAAATGTGCTAGGATATGATGTTCCGAAGTTAAGCCGTGATGAGCTCGATGAGCTTCGGCAGCAGGTCGGGTTTTCATTTCAGGGAAGTGCTTTGTACGATTCGATGACAGTAAGGGAAAATCTTGAGTTTCCAC
This sequence comes from Chryseolinea sp., assembly GCA_035641895.1. GTDB lineage: Bacteria > Bacteroidota > Bacteroidia > Cytophagales > Cyclobacteriaceae > Chryseolinea. Next base: position 473 of record DASQTN010000677.1, read on the forward strand.
TGAAGCGAAATCGTGGAATTTATGATAAAGGTGAATTGGATCAACTGGTAGTAAATGCGTTGCAAGACGTTGGTTTAGAGAAGGCCATAGATCAAAATCCAGCCGAGTTGTCCGGAGGAATGAAAAAACGCGTGGGTATTGCCAGGACGTTGATCTTAAAACCTAAAATCATGCTTTACGATGAACCAACGGCTGGCCTGGACCCGGTTACATCTGGCGAGATCAACGACCTGATTATGGAAGTCCGCGACAAATATAATACGGCCTCTATCATCATCACTCACGACATAAGCTGTGCCCAACATACGTCCGATAGAATCATCGCGCTATTCGGTGGGTACAATAAATTTGAAGGGACTTTCGACGAATTAAAGAAGCAAGAAGATCCGGAATTAAAAGAATTTTTCAATTACTAATCATACGATTATGGACTCTAAAGAATATAGGCAGAACATGAAACTCGGGATCTTTGTCCTAGCCGGAATTACATTGTTTTTTGTTTCTATATTTTATATCGGAAGCGAACGAAATATTTTTAATAAAACATTCACCGTCTCGGCGATCTTTAAAAATGTTGAGGGGCTTACCGAAGGGGACAACGTATGGCTGTCAGGAGTAAAAATAGGTACGGTAAAAAACGTCACGATTATTTCTGAAGGAAAAGTAGTAGTGAACCTGTCATTAAAAGACAAGCAAAATGAATTTATCAAGCAGGACGCTACGGCGTTTATCGGTTCCGATGGATTGGTGGGGAGTAAAATCGTCGTTGTTCGGCCAGGGTCTGCAGCAGAATCAATTCATGATAATGACACCATCAATTCCTTTTCTCCGACGGATACGCAAGAGTTAATTAACATCGCAAAGGATGTGGGATCTAATACCCGGTCGTTGACGGATGATTTGAAATTGATCACCGCCAAGATAAACAAAGGGGAGGGAGTTGTGGGAGAACTATTGAATGAGGGAGAATTGTCGAGAGACCTGCGGGAAACCATCGACGCCCTGAGACTTGCCAGCCGAAACACTAACGATGCGACCATGGATCTGAAAAAATTGGTAGCAGAAGTGAATGGTGGTGATGGTCTTGTAACTAAATTGATTCGCGATTCATCCTATGCTGTTACCTTTAGCAATGCTTTGCAAAATGTTGCCGAAGTCGGAGTGAATGCAAAGGCGATGTCAGAAGACTTAAAAGAAGTGGTCTCGAAGTTTAATGATGACGACAATGCTATCGGAGTATTGCTCGCGGATAGTACATTTGCGCACAAGCTTCGAATAACGTTAGACAATGCACAATCTGCGTCTATCAAGCTCGATCAAAATATGGAAGCCATTCGCCATAATTTTTTGTTTCGTGGATATTTCAAAAAACAAAAGAAGGCACAGGAAAAAAAATTGAATAATTAAATGGAGGAGCTTTTATCTGTTGAAGGCCTTGTAAGCCTTGCCACCCTAACATTCCTGGAAATTATTCTGGGAATTGACAACATAGTATTCATATCTATCATTAGTGGACGCTTGCCGCTCGAACAACAGGGAAAGGCCCGAAGCATCGGTATTATATTGGCGCTGGTGGTTCGTATCCTGATGCTACTGGGAGTGAGTTGGATCATTGGTCTGCGCGCTACCATCTTTACCATTGGCACATTTTCCTTGAGTTATCGCGACCTTATATTAATTGCAGGTGGATTATTCCTATTGGCTAAGAGCGTTTCTGAAATGCACGCGAAGCTAGAGGGAGGCCATGAAGAGAAAAAAGTAAAGACCACCACATTCCGGTCCACGATCTTCCAAATCGTTGTATTGGATTTAGTGTTTTCACTTGATTCCATTCTGACTGCAGTTGGTCTTGTGGAAAACCTGCCAATCATAATTATAGCCATTGTAATTTCCCTGGGAGTGATGCTCATATTCTCCCGAAAAATTAGCTCCTTTATCAACGATCACCCTACCATGAAGATATTAGGGATTTCGTTTTTACTTATGATCGGTATGCTGCTGGTTGTCGAAGGCTTCCATGTTCATGTGCCCAAGGGATACATATATTTCTCAATGGCTTTTGCGCTGGGTGTCGAAATTTTAAACATGAAGATCAGAAAGAAAACTGCAACGAAGGTTTGATAGTTAGATTGCTTTTCTAAAACCCGCGTAGGACTTGCAGTAATTCAGCA
>DASQTN010000678.1:0-4554 GCA_035641895.1 Chryseolinea sp.
TATTTGATTACTCTGGTCATAACTTTACTTGTTAATGGAATCCATCAATTGCTTTTGACCGATCATGGTTGCTATAGCCTTTCCTAGTTTTTTCTCCTGCGTTTCTTCTTTAAGAGCTTGTATCGTGTTGTTGTATTGTACTTTTCCTTCGAAGATGTATATCATTTCCGTGGTCAGCTCGTCAAGGTCGCTTAGTATATGAGAAGAAATTATCAGGAGCTTGCCGCGGTTCCTTTCTTCCAGGATCTTTTCTTTCAGGATTTCGACCGAAATCGGATCGAGACCTGCAGTAGGCTCATCCAATATTAGCACCGGCGGATGAAATAGAAATGCAAGTGCAGCACTTACCTTTTGCCGGGTCCCTCCCGATAAAGCGTGCATCCGCTTATCATAAATCTTATATAGTTTGAATGCTTCGATGAGACTGTCATCCAATTCCGTCGCATTCTTGCGTATGTTTTTCATCATGTCGATCAATTGACCGATCGTCATGTTTTCGGGATATCGACCAATTTGAGGCATGTAGCCAATGTTCTCGCGGTACTTCCAGTCCGATGCAATACTCTTGTTATCAAAAGTGATTTCCCCGGAGGATGGAATGACCAGTCCAAGAATGCTCTTGATCAGCGTTGTTTTTCCCGAGCCATTTGGGCCAACCAACGCATACGATCTGCTCATGGACAAATCGAGGTCCACATTTTTCAATGCGCTTAGCTTTCCAAAATTCTTATTAACCTTTCTTATTGATATCATAAGGCATCATTGAAGGTGATTCATCTTTTAAATTTTCCGGGGTAATTGCTGGAATTGCTTTTTCGGCTTTATCCATCAATAACACCAGAAAGCTTCGCCACAATAAAACAGCAGCCGGCATTCGTTCTACGATCATCGAGTACATGCTTACGGGGCGATAAGGAACATCGCCGACCTTATCTTTATTAAGGTCATATCCTTCGTAACGGTCCCAGTAGTTGCTGTCGACTTTATTCAAAACGAGACTTCCATTTGTGGCAATATCAAAAGTGTTGGCAGAAAAATTATTTTTTGTAAACACATTGTCATCGCAACTTGCCTGAAGCTTGATGGCATAACCATTGCCGGAAAACAAATTTTCTTCAAAGTGTATACGGCTTGATCCTTCCATATATATTCCGGTAGAATTGTCAATGAACTTGTTTCCTGTTACGAAGCTATCGCGGATATCTTTCAATAACATGCCATAAGAAGCCGCGCCCCAGTTTTTGATAAAAGTATTGTTAATCATTTTCACTCCCTTGGTGTACATCACTGATACACCCGCGCCATTGTTTAAAAACGTATTATTCCTGTATTCGTCATCATGCGAAAACATAAAGTGCAGACCATAACGAATGTTGGCTTCACTCCAGTTATTGGTAATAAGTGAGTTTGTGACAAATTCAAAATATATTCCGTCGCGATGTCCCTTGATCGTATTGCCATTAATAGTAACATGATCACATTTCCAGAGATGTATACCATTACCGATCTCATGTTCAGCTGTTGCCTTCGAGTCAAGCTCGTTATTTGTAATCCAGGATTGAGACGAGTTTGAAAAATGGATTCCGAAGAAAGCATTCACAAATTTATTTCCTGTAATTCGAATACGTTTGGAACCAGATACTTTGATTGCGGCTATATCATGCATGCCGGCAGCACCTGTTTCGATAAACTTTAATCCTGAAACGGTTACATCATTGGAATGAATAGTGAGGATTTCGTATTTATTTTGCCCATCAAGGACAGGATAGCCTTCGCCAATAAGTACCAGGGGTTTTTCAATAGTAATGTTGCCTTCTTTATAAATGCCTGCCCTAATTAGTATAGTATCACCGGGATTAGCCACGTTAATCGCCTGTTTAATCGACGCATAATTACCTTCATGTCCGACAACAATTCTTTGTGAAAACAGTAGATGTATCTGCAAAAACAAGAACCAAAAAAGAAATTGCGTTTTCATCATTTGAATTGCGTCACAAGTTCGCCCCACACTAAGTAAATTCCCCGCAGCTCATCCTTTGCTGCTTTCATATCCCGTTCATTTTCAAAAGCAGCTACCTGACTAATCATTGGACTTTGGATCATTGGCGACTTCAAATAGAACGCCTTATCGGCTTCGATAAGTTTTGCCGGTCGGCTGAAATCGACGACCAATTTATGAGAGAACTCATCTGTCGCAATCTCCTTCGAGTTATAAAAGGAGAGCATACAATTGACGTCGTCGAACTTGAATATTTTACCTTTTTGGGTGACAAGCTCGGCACCAAACTTTTTATCTACCAACGTCATCTTGCAATGGTGACATGCATCTTCACCATACCTGATCGGCTCGGGTTCAACGGTGCATGAAGTAAGAGCAAGAGCAATCGCGATGAATAAAAATCTCATACTCTCTTTTTTGATAGATAAAACTCAAACACAATTGCTGCAATGGCTAGCAACCCTGAAACCATAAAAATCCATCCCCCAATATCCGGGCCGGAAAAAGCTGTAAAATTCAATAACTGTTTTGTACCAATCACGGGAGGCTGGTACGCCATGCCAGGAACTACAATGGCTGCAGTGGGATCAAGGTTGTGACCGTAGTCATATCCCCACAAATAGAAATCTACCAGCGCTGCAACGCCGCATGCAATTATGATCAGCGCATACGCAACAATCATAAATCGTCTGTTTAAGACACTTGCCAGTAATCCGAATGCGATAACAAATCCCAGGATGTAAACCATGTATTGAAATTCCGGAAACATGCTAACATCAATATGGCGCATGCCGATGTAGTGATTCAGTGCGCTTATAATTTTCACATCACCGGTTATGTTATTTATCCAAATCTTCATTTCCAATCCCTCAGGATATTGGGGCGCCCACATAACGATTTGCCAAAGGGGTATAAAATACGCTGAAATCAAGAGCAGCGCTGAGACTGCAATAACAATGCGGCTTATGGAAGAATTTTTTTTCATCATTAATGTCTAAAGAATGGCCCGTCTAACATTGACGGGTCCGTTCAACCTGCTACCTACGAATAAAAGTTACTCACCGCCAGCGCCGCTACCACCAGCTTCCCCTTCTATCTTGCCTGTTGAGAATTTAAGAGGGGTTTTGGTACCTGCCCCAGAAATTCGGATATATCCAGACATTTCCTGATGCAATGCTGAACAGAAGTCAGTGCAATAGAATGGATAAACTCCCGGCTGCTTTGGTGCCCATCTGAAGGTTTGAGTTTCACCTGGCATGATAAGTATTTCTGCGTTGTTCGCTCCTTTAACTGCGAATCCGTGCGGCACATCCCAGTCTTGTTCAAGATTAGTGACATGGAAAAAAACATCATCACCTACATTTACCCCTTCAATGTTATCAGGTGTCAGGTGAGATCTTATCGCTGTCATGTATACATGGACTTCTTTGCCCTTCCTTTCGACTTTTGTTTTCCCCTCTCCTAATGCAGCATATGGGTGCTTGTTTTCTTCAAGCTTGTAAAATTTTGTTGAGTTACCTTGAATCATACTTGCGGGTAGTGCCTCCGCATAGTGCGGTTCCCCTACGGTAGGAAAATCAAGCAAGAGCTTCATCTTTTCACCTGTGATATCATAGAGTTGTGCTGATTGAGCTAACTCTGGGCCTGTGGGTAAATATCTATCCTTCGTAATTTTATTATACGCGATCATATATTTTCCGTGCGGCTTTCTTGTCGGTCCTCCCATTACACTTAGGTGTCCAATGGAATAATAGGTCGGAATCCGGTCCAATATTTCAAGGGTTTTCACATTCCACTTTACGATCTCTGATGAAACGAACATCGATGTATAGGCATTTCCGTTAGCATCAAATTCTGTGTGCAATGGACCCAGCCCAGGCTTTTGAACCTCGCCATGAAGCGCAGCCTCGTACTTGATAACTGGTATACCACTGAAATCGCCTTCGTATTCTTTGTTAGCAATAGCATTTTGAATTTTTGTGAATGAAAAGACCGGCATTGTAGCGGCCAGCTTTCCACTTCCCACTATATACTCACCAGTCGGATCTACATCCGTGCCGTGTGGAGATTTAGGGCACGGGATAAAATATGCAATATCAGGAAACTCTGAAATGTCGAGAACCTTGACCTCGTTCAGAATAGTTGACGTTGCAGAGTGAGTCTTCTCACTGTAGACGTTATGAGCGTAGTTTGCTCTTTCAATTTTTCCTTTACCCTGCGCGATATATTCTTCCGCCTTCTTCCAATTCACTGCCATGATAAAGTCTTTATCGCGCTGCGAAGCGTTCACTTCCAATAATGTATAAGCTTGTTCCGTATTGTAGGTAGAAAAGAAGAACCAACCATGAGAAGGTCCTTTGCCGGCACGGCTCAGGTCAAAATTGAAACCTGGAGTTCGTAACTGGAAGGCTATGCTCATTTCACCACTTACCGAATCAACTTTTATGAAGCTGATCGAACCTTTGAAATTTTCCTTATATGAACTGATCGGCACATCAGCTCCCTTCATCGGAATGCTGAAGCGGGTTCCTGCAATAACGTATTCGGTGTTTTCA
>DASQTN010000679.1:0-9755 GCA_035641895.1 Chryseolinea sp.
TAAAGCTAAAGGGATCGACTTAGTTATCGTTGAAACCTATCGCACCCACGCCAAGCAGCACGAGTATAAAACCATGGGAAAGAAATACACTAGTTCAGGTGCAGGGCAGTCCAAACATCAGTACGGACTTGCAGTGGATGTTGTCCCTATTGTAGATTCGCTTGCCGTCTGGAACAATACAATGTTGTGGAGGAAGATCGGTGCAGTAGGCGAAAAGTTAGGGCTCCGTTGGGGAGGACGATGGAGGAAGCCATATGATCCTGGACATTTCGAATGGACGGGCGGGCTAAGTTCCAGTCACCTCGTGAAGGGCAAGTTTCCCACACTGCCAAATTGCGCCGAGCGCTATCCGTGTCTCGAAGAAGACATCAAAATCCTGAAAAGGTACTGGAAGGAATGGGAAACATCCCAAAGCGCCTTGACCCGTAAATAATGAAACTCACGTTCCCCGATAACTTCATTTTCGGGACAAGTACTGCCTCCGCACAAATTGAAACTGCTTTTGAGCATGACTGGCAAGGTGTAAAAGCCAGGAACGGAACGGTCTTTGAGCGAACCACCGACCACGAGAAAAGATTTAAGGAAGACGCGGCCATTATCGCATCCGTTGCGCCCAATTACCGGATGGGCCTGATGTGGAGCAAGCTACAGCGAGCGCCGTTTTCAACATTTGATTTACAAACAGCAAAAGAATATCATCACTTCATACAGGATCTAAAGTCAAAAGGAATGGGGATCATGATGGTTCTGCATCATTTCACCAATCCACTTTGGTTTTCTAAAATCGGAGGTTGGGAAAGGGCGGACAACATTCCCATGTGGATTGATTTCGCAAAAAAAGTCGTCGATGAATTTGGTCACTATGTTTCATTCTGGAATACATTTAACGAACCCAACGTATACGCCAGCTATGGATGGATTACTGGATTTTTTCCGCCTTTCAAAATCAATCCGTTGACGGCAGGGAAAGTCGTAAAAAATATGGGGCTGGCGCACAACCAGATCTATGACTACATAAAATTTAAATTTCCCAACCAACTCGTTGGAATTTCGCATAACGCCACCGTATTCTCCGCAGAAAATTTGCTGGGGTGGTTTCCAGCGCGATTATCCGATTGGTGGTTTATGGAGTATGTGCCGAGCCATTTTGAAAAAGTAGATTTCTTTGGTATGAGCTATTACGGGAGAATTTCCCACGACCCATTACCAATCACCTATCTGGAAACACCTGAAAAGATAAAGGCCTTGGGTAAGCGTCATGATGATATCTGGGAGTACCACCCGCAAGGTTTGCGCACGTGCCTGGACCGTTATTGGACGAAATACAAAAAGCCGATTATTATTACCGAAAATGGAGTTTGTGATGAAAGTGATTTCCTCCGTCTTCAGGCGATCCAGGATTATGCTTATATTGTTCACAAAGCCATTAAAGATGGCATTGACATTCGAGGATATTTCTTTTGGAGCACGTGGGATAACTTTGAATGGCATCTTGGCCCTTCAATGCGATTCGGATTGTACGAATGTGACTTTGAAACAATGCATCGAAGGAGGAGACCGAGTGGAGATTTATACGCCTCGTTGGCGTACTCAAAAAAGATCACAATCGTAAATCCCGAAAAAGAGGCGTTTGCATAATATAGTTTTCACGGAAAGGGCACAGATCCAGATTTGCAAAAGGCGCAAAAAATTCAGTTACATCAATGGTCTATAGCTCAGGATCTAAACAAACTGGTACGGCATGAAAAAGATTTTACTGATATCGTTCATCATTTTAGTTTGGAAGCCTGTTGACGCACAGTCAAAACAGGAAATATTATATGTTGGCACTTATTCAGTACGTGGAAGCCAGGGAATCTATGCGTTTGCATTTAACAGAGCGAAACAGAACTTGACCCTCTTGCAAGCCGTTCCAAGCCTGGAAAGTCCAACCTTCATTGGCATCCACCCCTCTCAAAAATATCTTTATTCTGTTAACCGTGGAAAGGCAGATGTTGCCGACCAAGGTGGTTCCGTTAGTGCGTATGGAATTGACCCGGCTACAGGAAGACTGAGTGGCCTTAACCACAAATCGTCATACGGGGATGGGCCGTGTTACGTTGAAGTCGATAAATCGGGCAAATATATTTTTGTATCCCATTACGGCGAGGGTAATCTTACAGTGCTTTCTCTGTTCAAAGATGGATCAATTGGAAGTGTATCGGACGCTAAAAAATTCACAGGAAATAGTATCCACCCGGAAAGGCAACAAAGCCCACATATTCATTCCACTGCCGTTTCTCCAGATAATAAATTCGTTTATGTGATGGACCTGGGCACGGACAAAATTTACATCTATGAATTTAATGCGGAAGAGGGAACCCTTAGACCGGCCCCAACTCCGGAGGTCAGTGTCCTCAAGGGCGGAGGTCCCCGTCATCTTGCGCTCCACCCCTCTGGAAATTTTGCCTACGTGGTTGAGGAGCTTACGTCAACGGTAGGGGTATTCTCAGTTGACAAAGCAACTGGTGCATTAACCATACTCCAGGATTCCGTCAGGTCGTTACCAGAAACCTTCACTGATCAAAATACCAGCGCTGACATTCATACCGACATAACGGGGAAATTCCTTTATATGTCCAATCGTGGAGCAAATGTGCTCAGCATCTATACTATTGGTCAAGATGGCTTGATTACATTATCAGACCATCAAGATACAGGAGGGAAAGTGCCGAGAAACTTTCTCGTTGACCCCAAAGGGCAATATTTGTTTGTGGCCAATCAGGACACCGACACTATCAATATATTTAAAATTAATTCTAAAACCGGTAAGCTTACGAAGGTAGGAAAACCTGTAAAAGTGCCTTCGCCTGTTTGCCTCAAGTTGGTAGGCTTGAATTAGCTGAATCAGATAGCGGTCTGAAGTACGGCAGAAAATATTTTTGTGATCTCCTATCGTTGGTCACGAAAAGACAAGGCGGTTGCGTTCGTGGCATGCGTTACAACAGCAATCTGAAGGAAGGGCAACGTGAATGATCTTGACATTCACGGTTAGGGCCCATAATTTTACAGACTTTACAAGGACGGAAATGACGCGGACAGACCAAAATCATCGGGCTCGAAAAAGTGCTAAAGGACTCTTATCTGACGAAATCTTCGAGACGACTTCACCCCAAAAAAAAATCAGCTTATTTATTCAATGCCTGATGACTTTTCTACTGTGCACATCGGCACTGGCACAGGAAAAAAATCTAAAATTCGAACATCTCGGGATACGCGAGGGATTATCACACAGCAACGTGCGAGGCATACTTCAGGATCGAGATGGTTTTATGTGGTTTTCAACACACGACGGATTAAACAAGTATGACGGGTATAAATTCACCGTTTACAAAAATATACCCAACGACGAAAGGAGCTTGAGCCATAACAATCTTTGGCGAATGATCGAAGACAGGCACGGCAATATTTGGATTGCCAGTTGGGGGGGTGGCCTGAATATGTTTGATCGCGAGACGGAAAATTTTATTCACTACCGGCACGACCCAAACGATTCCAATTCTGTGTCAGATGATTTTATCTATACACTTTTGGAGGACCATCAGGGAAATATTTGGATTGGCACCAACAATGGAGGTCTAAACGTCCTGAATCCTGCGACGAAAGAAATTGAACGTTTCACTTACGATAAAAGTAAACCGGACGGAATCAGCGACAACGAAATCCGTGATATTTACCAAGATCGACAAAACAATATCTGGATAGGTACCGGAAATGGTGGATTAAATTTATTCGATAGAAATAAAAAAACATTCAAATCTTTTAAACACAATGCCTCCGATCCAAATTCTATTTCAAGCAATAATATCCGGACTATAATTCAAACAGAGGATGGTGGGTTTTGGGTAGGCACCTATGGTGCAGGAATAGATTTTTTTTCCCCCGAACGAGGAGAATTTAAGAACTATCGACATGATCCTAAAAACCCTAACAGTCTGTCTCATAACTCCATTCAGGATATCCGCGAAGGACCAAAAGGAAATATATGGATTGCAACTGAAAATGGCGGGCTGAGTGTTTTAAATCCCAAGACCAAAACATTCAGCAATTATCAACACGATGATATTGACCTAGGTAGCATCAATGACAACTCCCTCTATGTCTTATACGACGATAAAGAAGGGAACATTTGGATCGGGACTTTCAATGATGGTGTAAATTTTGTCAAAACCGACAATAAGTTTACACACTACCGGCACAACTCCTCCCCTAACAGCCTTAGCAATAACCTCGTGTTAGCTATATATGAAGATGCAAAGGAAAATTTATGGATCGGTACAGATGGAGGTGGCCTGAATAAACTGGAAAGGAAAAAAGCAAAGTTCACACACTATAGACATGATAGCCATAAAACCAATTCTATCAGTGGAGACTACATTCTAACTGTAACCGAAGACAGCCGCGGCAATATTTGGATTGGAACCTGGGGGAATGGATTAACGATCTTCAATCCTGAGAAAAACACGTACAGACATTTTAAAGCGACGTCAGGTGAAACCCCTGGCCTCAGTAACAACAATGTCTGGAAAATTTTTGAAGATAGTGATGAAAAAATCTGGATAGGAACGTACGGCGGCGGTGTGAATGTATATGATCCCGATACTGGAGAATTCACACGATACCTATCGCAATCTGATGATCCAGAAAGTCTCAGCCTGAATAATATCTACTATATCACCGAAGACAGCAGAGGATACATCTGGATCGCTACGGATGGTGGCGGCATAAACCGCTTTGATAAAAAAACAAAAAAGTTCAAACGTTACGTGCATGATCAAACCAAAAATAGTTTAAGTCACAACCGCGTAATCAGTATTCATGAAGATCAACAGCGAAATTTATGGATCGGAACAAATCATGGATTAAATCACTTTGCCGTTGACCGGGAACTTTTTACAACGTATGAAATAAAAGATGGTCTTCCTGCCGACGCCATCCTTGGAATTTTACAAGATGACGAGGGGTTTCTTTGGATCAGTACCAACAAAGGTGTATCAAAATTTGATCCTGCAACAAAGAAGATCCGGAATTTTACGACTGCTGACGGCCTGCAGCCAGGGGACCTTAGCCAGGCTTTTTGCAAAAGCAAAACTGGCGCTATGTATTTCGGAGGTAAAAGCGGATTTAGCGAATTTTTTCCTGATAGCATAGTATCCTACCCCTATGAACCTCCTTTAGTGTTCACAGGATTTGATATTTTTAACAAGCCAGTTTTTACATCGTCTGATCCAAAGGTTAAATCAATTCTTTCAAAACCTATTCACCAAACCAAAGAAATAAATCTCTCCTATCAACATTCAGTTTTTTCGATTCAGTTCGCGACGTTAAACTATTCCAATCCACAACGCAGGCTCTATGCCTACATGCTGGAAGGTTTTGACAAAGATTGGAACGTAGGTGAATTGCATGCAGCTACTTATACAAACTTGGACCCGGGCGTCTACACCTTTCGAGTCAAGGGTATGAATAACGAGGGAAAATGGTCGGATAAATCAACAGCGCTGGCAATTACCATCGCACCTCCTTTTTGGAAGACATGGTGGTTTAGAATATTTGCAGCCTCTTTCGTTATCGGAGGAATAGGCTATTTCTATAAAGTGCGAGTCGATATCATGCAGAAGCAAAAAGACGAATTGGAAGGCCAGGTAAAATTGCGCACAGAAGAAGTCATCAGGCAAAAGGAAACACTGCAAGTACAGGCTCAAGATGTCCAATTATTAAATCAACAACTGCAGGCTCAAACGGAATTTTTACAAGGCATTAACATTGAACTTGAGCGTCAAAAAGAAGAAGCCGAAAAAGCCCGGCAAGAGGCGGAACGGGCAAATCAGGCAAAAAGCATTTTTCTTGCCACCATGAGCCATGAAATTCGCACACCGATGAACGGTGTTATTGGTATGGCGTCCCTCCTTCGCGAAACGAATCTAAGCCAGGAGCAGGAAACGTACGCTGAAACTATCCGAACTTCAGGCGAAAGTTTACTTTCAATAATCAATGATATTCTGGATTTCTCCAAGATAGAATCCGGTAAAATGGAACTGGATGTTCATGACGTTGATTTGCGTCTTACAATTGAAGAGGTGCTGGATCTTTTCGCGACTCGAGCGGCCTCCATCGGCCTGGACCTATTATATCAAATCGATCACAACGTTCCATCTATGATAATGGGCGATGCACTTAGAATTAAGCAAGTGCTAATTAACCTTGTAGGTAATGGCATAAAGTTTACGAAAGAAGGAGAGGTTTTCGTCGGTGTAAGAGTCAAGGAAAATCATGAGGATTTGTATGAACTTGAGTTTCAAATCCGGGACACCGGAATTGGAATCCCAAGTGATAAAATCGACCGGATATTCAAGGCCTTTTCTCAAGTCGATTCTTCCACAACGCGCAAATATGGAGGTACAGGGCTAGGGTTGGTAATATGTGAAAAATTAGTGACGCTTATGGGAGGAACTATCTCTGTTCAAAGTGTTCATGACTCAGGAACAATTTTTACGTTCACTATCCAAACAAAAGCGAGCAAGAATTCGGTGATTAACTATATTCATTTCAATACAGACGGACTTCAAGGTAAGAAAGTGCTGATTGTTGATGATAACCAGACAAATTGCAACATTCTAAAATCACAACTGACTGACTGGAAGTTTTCGCCTACGCTAGCTAATTCTGCTTACGAAGCTCTGAGGACTCTATCCTCAGAGCCGTCGTTCGACCTTGTTATCACGGATATGCAAATGCCCGATACCGATGGTGTGGAACTGGCATTGGCTATTCGCAAGGTAAATCCTGGTCTCCCAATTATTCTTTTGAGCTCGATCGGGCACGAGCAGCGAAAGCAGTATGATCATCTATTTTCAAATATTCTAACTAAGCCAGTAAAGCAAAAAGTTTTGTCGAACGCAATTACCATGGCATTGCGTAGACTCAACAGACCTAATGGTGCCCTGGAGACCGGGGCTACAAAACTTTCCAATGAGTTTGCGTTACATTATCCGTTACAAATATTGATCGCTGAAGATAATCCTGTAAACCAAACGCTTGCAGTTAGAATGTTAAAAAAACTGGGTTACAATCCTACTCTCTCTGAAAATGGAATTCTCGCGCTCGAAGAAACGCAGCGAATATCTTACGACATCATTTTAATGGATGTTCAAATGCCCGAAATGGATGGACTCGAAGCAACCAGACTTATCAGAAAAGGCAATTTGAAGCAGCCCATTATTATTGCCATGACTGCAAATGTACTTCCTGAGGATAAAGAAGCTTGTTTCAATGCAGGGATGGATGACTATCTCAGCAAGCCTCTTCCAGTAAGTGAGCTAGTTAAAGTTCTTGAGAAATGGGCGTTATTTCTTCAAAACACAAAAAAACAATTACCCTAATACAGACTGCGCTGTGTGTATGTTGTCGCTATTTACTATAAGTTGCCGGCTATGAGATCTGCCTTCTATAAGATTGCTAAGAAACCCTTTTTCGGACGCTTTATGGTCAGGTGGGAAAATCCCCTGCACGACGACGAACGGCAACATTGGAATCCCTTCACTGTGAAAAGCAAGTCCGGATCATTGCTTCAAGGACTTTGGAGTCCTGCGAATAATGAGGCTCAGGGAACAATTGTGTTAGGGCACCCTATGGGGAAAGAAGCCAAAGGGTACTTTTTGAAAAATGATTACAGAAGTCTTTACCATGCGTGTAGCCTAAACGTGATTGTATTTGATTTTAATGGATTTGGAGAAAGTAGTCACGGAAATTTTTCGTTCTTTGAAGATGTCATCGCTGTGGGAAACTTCGCTGCATCACAATTTCCTTCGATCCCGCTCTTATACCACGGAATATCACTTGGCGGACAATGGAGTACCATATCGTTTACCCAAGATCATATGTTTGATTTTGCATTGCTCGAAAGCATTCCGACGACGTTGGAAGAATTTTGGGTAAGATATCCAGTGGCCTACCGGTTTCTGAAACTCTTGTACCTATTCATGCCGCGCTACGCGAAGAAAGTGCGTATGATCGACAGAATAGCTGAACTTAAGCGCATTCGGTCGCTGCTTCTTATCTATTCTGAGCAAGATCAATATACGCCTGTTTCTATGGGTATTCGATTCAAAAATAAAACCAACGTGCCAGCAGAACTTTGGACCGTTAAAGAAGGCGAACATGCTAAAATTATTAAGTCGGGCTGCCGGATAGAATATCAAGAGAAATTAAAGTCTTATGTCACGGCCTGCCTTAAAACCTATTATTCCGCAACTGAATGAGTCTTCCTTTCGTAATCATCGATCGTCGATAATAAATAACTGGATAGTAACCGACGCCTAACCTGCAAGGCTATTCTTGTTTAAGCGTTCGTTCGTCGGTTTATATTTACAGATCACCTACATTTGAAATCCCATACTCCCAGCCATGCCCAGAAAGCTTTTGTTCATCGTATTATTTTTTGCTGCGTTCGGTTGCAAACACGAACGTGAAATGGACCAAGATGCATCACAAATTCCCGGTGTCGGATATTCGACCCCTGACCACTACAATGGAATGAGTTTAGTGTGGCGGGATGAATTTGACGGCGACAAGCTTAATCAGGCAAATTGGAAGCACGAAGTTGGTGGCAGTGGATGGGGCAATAATGAATTAGAATATTATCAAGCAGAAAATACTGTTGTTCGTGACGGACTTCTCATTATTACCGCTAAAAAGGAAAGTGTTGGAGGAAAGGAATACACCTCTTCCCGGATTATAACACAGGGAAAACAAGAATTTCAATATGGCCGTGTGGACATCCGTGCGTTGGTACCCAAGGGACAAGGAATTTGGCCTGCATTGTGGATGTTAGGTAATAATATTGCAACTGTCGACTGGCCAAAGTGTGGAGAAATTGATATTATGGAAATGATAGGTGGTCCGGGAAAGGACAACACGGTCCACGGTACCGTGCACTGGGATAACGCTGGGACCCACGCCTCCGACGGAGGCAAGCTCTCTTTAACCGATGGTAAGATTCTGGCAGATGAATTTCATGTTTTTTCAATAGTCTGGACTCCAATATCAATTACCTGGTTCATCGATGATGTGCAATACCAGGTGATGGACACCAGTCCTCCTGAACGAAGTGAGTTCCAAAATAAATTTTACTTTATTTTTAACGTGGCAGTCGGAGGAAATTGGCCGGGCAGCCCGGACGCATCAACGACCTTTCCGCAGCAAATGGCCGTCGATTACATACGGGTATTTCAACACAACTAGTTGACAGGATCGCTTCTTAAATTTTCGAAAATTTGTAGATGGGATAACCAAACTCGTGCGTTTCACCACTGAGCTTAAACCCATTTTGAGTCATAAGGTGCAAGAAACGCTCATACTGCAATACATAGTGTCCACATTTCTTAGACCCACATTTTTTCAGTTCACCATTGTACGTGAATTCATCCCGAACGTATAAGTTTCCATCAGCTTTCAACTTCCGATACAAATCAATAAGTATCGAATCCTTCTGATCGATCACATGCATGGTTGCGTTACTAAAGATTACGTCGAACGTGTTTTCCGGTAGCCGTGTATGGGTCGGAGAACCGATAACATAGTGAAAAGTATTTGTGGTTTGAATTGGACTACCCCGTAGTTTAGAGTAATAACGTAAGACCTTATTCAGATTACGTGCGTTAAGACAATGATTATCAATGTCATTGAGGTAAAACGTTACACTGTCGAGAAAGACA
>DASQTN010000680.1:0-4386 GCA_035641895.1 Chryseolinea sp.
TGTATCTTTAAATACGTCCAGGTCGTATAAAATTACCTGATGAACGCTAAAGATTATGAGCTCGCATTGAATTGTAAAATTGCGTTCGCGTGTAGATATTTTCTCTTAATGAAACTTATTTTATTTCATTGCCTTTTAGAAGTGCCGGGCTCAGGTGCAAATCGCATTTCAGTCAGAATTTTTTTAAACCCTACCTTTTCATATGCCCTGATGGCTGGAAGGTTGTCACTATAAACTTGTAGCCTTACTTCACTCAACCCTTTTTCGTGAGACCATTGCATCAATTTTTCAATGATTAGTTTATTTATCCCTTGTCCCCTATACGCCGGTTCTACATACATAAAACCTAAAAATGCGTAGCGGTCGAAAACGTTATACGGTTTGCCTTCTTTTATTATAGCGCTGCCACCACCAACAACGTCGTCATCGACTTCGGCTACTACGACCTCAGCATCGGCATCCTTGATTCGTTCGCCCAAGTCGTAGTAATGGAACTTTTCACTTGCCAACGTTTCATCGAATGGCCTTTCGGCGGAAACTATGCCTTGTTCAAATTGTAGCAAAACGGGAAGATCTTCAAGGGTTGCTTTTCTAATGCGAATTGTACTCATACGGGTGAACTAAAACATCACCCAAAAGATACAAATATTCCCTTTGATATCGATTCAAATCGGGAAAGCGAAAAGGCCCTAAAACGATTTAATAAACTTCGATGACAGGGCGTCTCCAAATTTAAAACATCATTTTAGTTCCTTTCGCAACCCAATGACAGCAACACAAATTATAAGGACACCCACTTCATTTATAGAGTGTTACTGCACTTGAAGGTTTTTATAAAATTTCGAAAATCGTCACGTGCCTCCTCTCTCGTGAGTTCCCGTACAAGTCACTCCTCTTTTCAGACTCTAATATTACCGGCCGATCACAACTTTGTGGTTGTGATCTCGATGACTGGTAACGGTACACATACCGCATTTAGAAATACTTTCTTCTCTCGTGACAGGATGTGTATAGCTTACACAATGATATACTTTTTTTACTGTGTATTCAATACGCATTGTCAAAAAAATTAGGCGACCGCGGTAATGTATATTGCGAAGTGAACGCTATTCATGATATTTGATGGAACGCATGGAACCTGATTCGAAAAAACTTCGCGAATTCTTATTGAAAGGTGATCAAACCTTCCTCCCGCACATTTCCGTTGACTGTGTAATTTTTGGCTTTCATGACAATCAGCTTAAAGTTTTATTATTAAAATGGAAAGACTGGGGCACCTGGTGCGTTCCCGGGGGGTTCGTCATGCGCGATGAATCTCTTGATGATTCTGCCAAACGAACACTTATGGAACGGACCGGCCTGGAAAATATTTTTCTTCGACAATTTCAGGTTTTTGGTGATCCCCACCGTGAACGTGGCAAAAAACCATTTAAAATAATGGGGTCGTCGAAAAGCTGGATCATGGATAGATTTATAACAATTGGATATTGGGCGCTGGTAGAATTTTCAAAAGTTACACCGCGTGCTGACTGGCTAAGCGAGGAATGTCAATGGTGGGATATTCACCGCATACCAAAGCTTATTTATGACCATAACAGTATTGTGACAAAAGCATTGGAAGCATTGCGTCTTAGCCTGAACGACCATCCAGTGGGTTATAATTTACTTGGAGAAAAATTCACTATGCCGGAATTTCAGCGACTTTATGAAACTATTTTGGATGCACCTTTAGATCGTAGAAATTTCCAGAAGAAAATGATCGCCCTGGATATTTTGGAGAAATTACCCGAGCGAAAGACCGGAGGTGCCCACAAAGCGCCGTTCCTTTACCGCTTCGACAAGAAAAAATATGAACGGGCGATGAAGCAGGGGCTTAAGTTGGGATTTTAATTAGGCATCATATCAATCGAGCCGAAATTCTGCAAGTCGCATAAATCATGCATTATCATTTTTTGTTATCCATTTTCAACTTTCAGGAATATGAATGATAAAACTTGAGCCGGCGCCTACCGTAGACTTTACTTCTATAGTGCCCCCCAACTTGATGATGATTTCTTTCACAATAAAAAGACCAAGCCCAGATCCCTGCGATCGGGCTGTTGCGCGATAATACATTTCAAATATTTTCGACTGTTTTTCCTTTTCAATACCCATTCCGTTGTCAGATATAATGATTGTATTACCTGCACCATTTTGGTGAAAATCAATGTGAATAAAGGAGTCGGATTTTGTAAAATCTGCATACTTCACACTATTGCTGATGAGGTTATGCAAAACAACTTTCATCCGTTGACCGTCCGTTCTAAGCACCGATTCTTGTGCTACAGTATTCTTAAAGGATATTTTACGAGCTTCTGGCCAAAACGCCAGTTCACGTAGCACCTCATTGACCAGATCATGAAAATTGAGCTCTGTAGATTGAATATCAAGGTGATAATTTCTTGAAAACTCAACCATGCTCTTGATAACACGATCCAATTTTTGGATACTATACTCAATATGGTTGTAATATTCGCCAATACGTTCAGTTTCTTTTTCCATTCGGGCAATTTGCACAAGGCCCAGCACGGACTTTAACGGTGCACTTAGATCATGTGAAGCACTGTAAACAAACCGATCCAATTCTGTTACAGTCTTGTCGAGCTGTCGAATGGTCTCCTCGAGCTTTTTCGTGCGTTGGGCCACTAAACCTTCCAGTTGCTCATTAACCTCCTTCAATTTCTGTTCTGCCCTTATAAGGTTCTCGCGCTGCATAATGATTTGATCATTCTGTGCAGTAAGCTCTTCATTTTGAGCCTGAATTTCATTGTTCTTCTCTGTGATTTGAACTTTCTGCTTATACAATTCTTCATTTTGAATCCGGATTTCATCTATCCGCCCCGTTAATTCCCTGTTCTTCAATTTTAATTCATGTGTTCGTTCCAGGACTTTTTTCTGGAGTTTTCGCTTTTGTTTGATAAGATATTGCATACGGAACCGCACAACGCCAACAGTAGAAAGCGTTAGGATTGTGATAACGGCAGCTTTAAACAACGTTGTTTGCCACCAGGCTGGATGGATGTTCAAGACGAGTTTTTTTTCTGATGTCGCCCATACACCATCGCTGTTGGAAGCTTTTACTTTCAGCGTATATTTTCCGGGGTACAAATTTGTGAAAGTTGCTTTTCGTTCTGTTCCAATGAATTGCCAATTAAGATTTAAGCCCTCCAGAATATAGGCATACTGATTATTTTTTGAAGCGCTGTGCTCAAGCATCGCAAATTCTACGCTAAAAGAATTTTGATCGTGATTTAAATCAATGGTCTCTGATAAAATTATGTTTTCTGTTAATGGAGATCCTTTGTCATTGACATTGGCCGGAAGATTGTCGAGCGAAAAATTTGTAAAAACTATATCAGCTGACCGCACACTGGTTTTTATATCCGCGGGCACAAAGGAATCCATCCCGTCTATTCCCCCAAATAACAACATGCCATCTGAAGTTCGAAGTGAGCTTTCGGGATTGTACTGATTTCCTTGCAAGCCATCGGTCCGATTGAAGTTCCGTACAGTATTTTTTTTAAGATTAAATTCTGACAGGCCTTTATTGGTGCTCAACCAAAGATTTCCGTTTTGGCTGTCTTGCTCAATAGCATAGACCATATTATTAGCCAACCCGGACTTTTCGTCGTACACATTCATCTCTTGTGTCTCAGGGTTATAGGAAATAAGACCGAGATCATTTGTCCCAAGCCACAACACTCCGTCCTTATCTTCACGAATAGTTAGAATGGTTAGATCTTTTGTTAGTGCACCACGCTCAATTACGTCGAACGATCGGGTTTTCGGATTAAAAACTCGAAGCCCTAACAATTCGGTAGCAACCCAAACACGTCCCTTTTTATCAATGTGAATTGACTTTATAGTATATCGATAGGATGTTACAGAATCGGCGGAAAGATTCGGATAATGCGTAAACCTATTTGCTTTTTGGTCAAAATAACTTATTCCTGCGCTAAAGGAGCCGATCCAAAGATTATTAAGGGAATCTGTTTTGATTTGCATAACCTGGTCGACCAACAAGCCTTTGGTGATATTTTCTCCCGCCCCATAATGCTTATACTCCCGCGTTGCGGTGTTCAGCTTGAACATTCCAGAGCCCCATGTACCTATCCATAAATTTCCGTTATGATCAAACTCAAGACATTTTATTTTTTCGACAGGCTGACCTTTCCAGTTGATATCAATCTGCTTGAAGTTATTTTTCCAAATACTGGATGCTCCACCCTCGATATAATTTAACCCTCCACCATCCGTACCTATCCAAAGAGTTCCTGCACGATCTTCCTCAAATGCTGAGACATTACTGCTGCTTATGCTTCCGGGGCTCCAAGCTTTGGCGCGGAT
>DASQTN010000681.1:0-3094 GCA_035641895.1 Chryseolinea sp.
CCAATAGATGTTTTTTTAAGTCTGGAAACTCGGTGATCAGTTTTTGAATCATTTCCGTTACTGTATTGGCATGAACAGTCAGCCTTGCATTATTGTTCGTGAATTTACGCAGCGGAGTTGGAATGATTACGGTAGCCATGTATCTGTTGATTGATATTAATTATTGATATAGGTTCTTCTTCGAATTTAAAATTTTCATTTAATGTCCATGACTTCATGTCATCAACTGTATTTTCGACAATGGAAAGAATAACATAAGAAAAATAAGGGTGCGCTGCGATACGATCGAACTCCGAAGGAATCGCAGGCGTCTCGTGGTGGGTATGGTAAACGCCCAACAGTTTCAGGTGATGTTGAACGGCAAAACTTTCCGCATCCATATAATCCTGTGGCGATATCTCAAAAGTTGATCGCCTATCTAGTGACGAAATATTTTTTGCAGTCATCATCGCTGTGATTGTACGCAGATCACTATTTTCCTCCTGGCCAAACAAAAATCCACAGCACTCTTCATCGCTAAACTGAACGGCAGCTTTCATTTGGTTAGCGATGATAGGGTAGATCAGAAGCATGTAACGTTCAGCGTTTTGAATTTTGTGTTAAAATAAACTTCGATAAAACAATTACAATTCTTGATTTTTTAAAGTTTTCACTTTGTTATAATACTCACTTCCCTCCAGGGACTCAAACATCATAGGTATTATGGCGCCATAGTCGGATATTTTTGCTTTCTCCATCTCAAGGAATTTTTGTTGAAGTCCCCAGTTCAGGATATCCACAGTATTTTGTTTGTTTACTTTTTCTAAAGAACTTTTTACTATTTCTTTCAATGTTTCGAGAAGAATATTTTTTGTCTCAACTTCACCTCTAGCTCGCTCAATCTTACAAATTGACTTTTCAATTACCTTGTCAGAACCAGCGCAGACATGCGAGATTACAATGTCTTCATCCTCATTGAGTAATCGAAATTTATTTTCATAGACGTTGATTAGAAGATTAAGGTCGCAGGGATTAGACCAGTCCATTTGACCTCTGAAGAATTTTTCCGTATAACCAAGGGGATTTCCGATAAAAACTACTGGAATATTTCTGCGCGTTTTTTTTATGTAATACAAAGCCATTTCCAAACTTTCGACCGGCCATTCCAAATTCCTGACAATTAAAAAGTTGGCTTGTCCTTTTTCAGAATAAAGCAGGGCGTTTAACATAAGGCTTACGGCTTCTTTTTTATTCTGAGCGGTCACATATTTTCCCGGGCTATGGACACCAACATGATTTTCAAACTCGCTGTGAATTCGTAGCTGTTCATTCATCAGACTGTTGTCAAGCATGTGCGTAAAACGCACCATTCCATATTTTACACGACCAGTTTTTGAAAAGAGATGGAATACATTTTCACAGAACTTTTTAGTCGCAGCATACACTTCTTCGGTGAAATAACGGCTTGCTTTTCCAGTAGAAGAAAAGATGCATTGTTTAACTGAGACAGTTAATTCGCAAGCTTTGACAATGTTTAGTGTTCCAATCACGTTAGTGCTAACCGTTTCCACGATGTGCGTTTCGGCATACCCTGGATCTCGTTGTGCTGCGGTATGAAATACAAAATTAGGCCTGTATTTGTTGAAGGTGCTATGTACAAGATCCGCATCACGAATGTCACCGTAGATAATTTTAACTGAAGGATCGGATTCAACGGTGTACGGCGAATTCACGTTGTTATCAAGAATGATAATCTCCTTTACGTCAAATTTCAACAGCTCATTTACCAAATGTGAGCCGACACATCCTAACCCTCCAGTTACCAGACAAGTGCTTCCATCAAGAAGGGAGTTGATTCGCTGATTTGGCTGGCTTAATTTGCGTCCTCGCGTAGAACTAAAAGGATCTTCTGTTAATCGTCCCTGAAGGTCATAAATTTGAATCAATTCCTTAGTCAAATGACTTAATTCATCATATGCTTCCGTGTGTTTGAAACGCGGTGAAAGGTCCCAAATTCTTTTATAGATTTCGGTATAATTATTTTGCATCGGGCGATTCACAGGCTAGGGCAATACGATCAATTTCATTGAAAGCATTTAAGTTATGCATTGTTTGGCAAAGCCATAAAAATGCATTGGCACGTGACAAGTAAGATTTTGTCATGATTTTGTTCTTTCAATTCGTTATTTCGCTCGTATTAAAAAATTGTCCTTTCTTTCCCTTATAAAAATGGAAGAGCGCCTCGAAAGACGTCTCGTGAGGGACAAGCTAAACACTAATTTTAATTCAAAATAGCATTATGAGGTAACTCCATTTGCGCTTATTTTTTAAGATATAAGAAAGGTCAAGGCCGGCTGAAAAATATCTTCTGTAACTTTTTGGTTAAATCTCCATAATCTTCAACATTAAGGGTATGATTGCGCCGATTAGACACGAATCGCTTCATTTATCGTAAAAAACGTTGGCGTGAGAATCATTTATATAAACTTTCTATTGATTAACCTTTGGGATAGAGTATGTGCAACGTAAACAGCTATTCTTTCGTGTGCAGTGTGTGGGTTGGATTAATCCTCATCTTTTTGGGGCCTAGGGTAGGGGCGCAAGACGAGCGGGTTAGGTACTTTCCCAGGCATATCGATTCGCCAAAAAAGCTTCCGGAAAAAGAAAAAACGTGGATTTTTATTCTGGCTGGTCAATCGAATATGGCTGGTCGGGGGGTAGTTGCGCCAGAGGATACGCTTCCGCATCCCCAGATTTTAAGTATTAATCGCTACAACGAGATCATTGTAGCGAAGGAACCGCTTCATTTTTATGAACCTAATCTGACTGGCCTGGACTGTGGGGTTTCCTTCGCCCGGGAAATCATTAAGCACCAGCCTTCAATCACGATTTTGTTGATTCCCACTGCGGTGGGAGGAAGTTCTTCAAACCAATGGCTAGGCGACTCGCTACATCGAGGCGTGAAGCTGTTGACAAACTTTAGGGAACGCGTGGAGCAAGCAAAAAAATACGGAACAATAAAAGGAATATTATGGCATCAAGGGGAAGCTGATACTGAGCCTGGTTTGATTCAAGGTTATGAAGACCGGCTGCAGAAATTGTTTACAAGACTGCG
>DASQTN010000682.1:0-3798 GCA_035641895.1 Chryseolinea sp.
ATACTTCGCAGACGTCTTCGATGAACGTCTTGCCTATTGGGTCTTATTTCCTTGTTATCTTTATCTTGTATTCTACGCTTTTAAGGGTTATGCAATGAGAAAATGGTAGTTCAGCAATCGTTGTTAAAGTGAACGACTTTAAAGTGACGAACGTCATTAATATATGCGACGAATAAAAATATTTAACGGAAAGATCATTACTCCGCAAAGAATCATTCCTGACGGCGCGATTGTAATCACCGATGATAAGATTTCCGAGGTCACTGCTCAGAGAGTGGAAGTTAGCGATGCCATAGAAATCGATGCTTGCGGAAATTTTATCGCACCTGGATTTATTGATATTCATGTACATGGAGGTGGCGGATTTGATTTTATGGATGCCACCGAAAATGCTTTTTTGGAAATCGCAGCACTGCACGCCAGATATGGCACAACCGCCATGTTACCCACTACGTTGTCCAGCTCGAAGGACGAAATTTTAAACACCCTGCGAGTTTATGAATTGGCCAACAAAAAAAATTTAAATGGTTCACAGTTTCTGGGAATGCATCTTGAAGGCCCTTACTTCGCCATGAACCAGCGTGGTGCACAGGATCCAAGATTCATACGTGATCCGGATCCCTTGGAGTACAAGGAAATTTTATCTAGTTCATCAGTAGTGAAAAGGTGGAGCGCTGCACCTGAACTCAAGGGTGCGATCGACTTTGGTCGCTACATGCGATCTAAAAACGTGTTGCCAGCGATCGCACATACCGATGCTATTTATGAGGACGTAATTGTTGCTTTTGAAAATGGTTACACGTTAGCTACGCATTTATATTCCGCTATGTCCGGCGTAACTCGAAAAAATGCCTTTCGCTATGCCGGTGTAATCGAAAGCGCATTTATTCTTGATGAAATGGATGTGGAAATCATTGCAGACGGAGTTCATCTACCTGCACCTTTATTGAAATTAGTTTACAAAATCAAAGGAGCAGATCGCACCGCCTTAATTACTGATGCAATGCGCGCTGCGGGAATGCCGCCCGGTGAAAGTACTCTCGGAAGTCTTGTCAACGGTCTTAAAGTAATTGTAGAGGATGGTGTTGCGAAGCTTCCTGACAGGACATCGTTCGCAGGAAGCGTTGCCACGGCGGACCGTTTAGTTAGAACCATGGTGACAATAGCTGAAATCCCGTTGACGGATGCTATAAAAATGATAACGAGCACACCGGCAAGAATTTTAGGTGTCTCAGATTTTAAAGGATCACTGGCCAAGGGCAAGGATGCTGATGTCGTTATTTTTGATGCCAATATTAATATACAGATGACTATGATTAAGGGGAAGATGGTTTTTGAGCGAATTGCACAGGCATCAAAAATTAATTTTTAATTGGCCAGCATTTAAAGGAAGGGAAAGCTTTTCGCCCGTCGTAATTTTTGATTCTCGTTGGTATAATTTTTTGTGGTGTGGACATTTAATTCACAAAGTGCATCCCAGTATCCAAATATTTCCACATCACTTTTATTTTTCCTTTATTTTGAATGCGTTTCGAATGTTTCTGATTGGCATGGTATTTACAGTAAGCAAAAGTGTTAACCTCTTATGGAGTGATACGATAGAAAATTCAATTATAAGGTGATAAATCTTATCAATGACTTCGAATCGGATCTGAGAGCATATCCACACAACTTGATCTGGATAATTCCAGCGAAAGGAGAGAGGCTAACTAAGAGGCTGTCCCAATTTATTCTTGAATAAGTTTCGACAGCCTCTTGCTTTTTCAACGTCTTCAACCATCAAAAAAATATTATGGCTATTGTAAGACAGTCTAATTGGCCTACACTAATAACAGTTGCTTCTCCTGCAGATTTTTATCACGAAATAAATAAATGAAAGCTGTAAAAGCGCACGCCCATGGCGGGCCAGAGGTGCTAAAACTCGAAGACGCTCCTATCCCGTTTCCGGGTAAAGGAGAGGTGTTGATTGAAGTCCATGCCGCGAGCATTAATCCTATTGATTCCAAACTATTATTAACAGATCCATCGTACGATCACGCGGATCAAAATCCGCTTACACCAGGTTTTGATTTAGCGGGAGCTGTGGTAGAGCTTGGAAAAAATGTAAAGCATATTCGTGTAGGCGACAACGTGTATGGACAGGCTGCATTTATCAAAAAAGGCAGTGGAGCATTTGCTGAGTATGCTGTTACTCCACAGGATTTAGTCGCACGGATGCCCGAGAATCTCACCTTTACGGAGGCAGCTGCTGTTCCGCTGGCTGCCTGTAGCGCTTATCAGGCGCTCGTCGAGCATATGAAATTAAAGAAAGGCGAAAAAGTTTTGATTCATGGCGGATCGGGCGGCATAGGAACTTTTGCAATACAACTTGCGAAGCATCTTAGTGCTTTCGTCGCTTCTACTGCGAGCGGTTCCGGGATTGCTTATGTAAAGCGACAAGGGGCGGATCAGGTTATTGATTATGAAGCTGAACATTTTGAGGATGTGCTAAAAGATTTTGATGCAGTGTTGGATACCGTAGGAGGCGAGACTTACAAAAAATCGTTTCAAATACTTAAGCGTGGTGGCCTCGTCGTTTCCATGCTTTCGATGCCTGATGAAGCACTCATGAAAAAATATCATGTGCGAGCTGCACTCGAAATGACGAAAGTGGATTCAAAAAAACTTGGCAAGATAACCGACCTTATAACGACTGGCGTGCTGAAAGTAAATATTGCGAACGTTTTTTCGTTGCAACAGACACAAGAGGCGTTCAGGGCAAAAGAAAACGAAAAAGTTTTAGGGAAAATTGCTATCGAAGTAAAGAAGCCTTTCATGTGAAATTGTTCCCGTTTAAAGCTGTCCTGCATTGTCAAGTGTGACAATTGTGAATATGCTTACCAATCGGCAGGCGAAAAAGTTTCTGGTGCAAGGCTTTTCTACATTGTTATTATCGAGCGACAGATTTACTTAAATCGCTGAGTTATCTTGCCAATTGCCAGAAGAACTGTTGGGTTGAATGTCGAAGCACTTTTTTAACTTGGCAAAGAGGCTGTATCAATTTTTCAAACCCATTTTATATTGAAAAATATCGGCGATTGAACGAGCGCGCATTTTTGCCTCGTCCGCTTTTTCTCCGTTAAAATTTTCGTTTACCGTTTCGTGAAAAAGCTCAAGCCATCGACCAAAATGTTTTGGTTCGATGGGAAGAGGCATATGTTTGACCAATGGATTTCCCTTATACGTTTGGTCTCCCAGCAGCATAGACGACCAAAAATTATACATGATAGGAAGGTGGGTCGGCCAGTCTACATGACTGAAGACGGGACTCAATAAATCATCTGAATTTACTTTTTCGTAAAATTTATTTACAAGTAGTTCAATATCCTGTCGTTGTAAAATGTCGTTATTTATTCCTTCCATGAAATGCAAAGTTAATGAAACCGAATTGCTCCATGACTATGTTTAACGTGAAGTACTTGCGGTTAGACGACATCTGCAAAAAGGGACCATGCCTCGAATTACGCAACGCTATTGCTGCTGATAATTGGTTTAGATTTCTTATTCTTCGCGGTAAAACTTAACTGTGGGGATGCTTAACGGAGTTCAATGCGGCCTTCGCTAAAGCGGTAGCGGGTTTTGCTTTTGGTTCAATGTCTCTTGTCCATCTTCGAACGAACATAAATATTAGTATCAACACCGCGATGATAATAAAATAAATAAAAATTCGACTGATGCGTCTTAACTTAATATCGCGTTCATGACGCGCCATAATATCCCCATAGTTCCGGTGTTGTGCAATTCTCCCAGAACTCATTC
>DASQTN010000683.1:0-6831 GCA_035641895.1 Chryseolinea sp.
AAATTCTTTTAACATTTTTTCATTACGAATAGGTTTGTATGTAATGTGGACGTTGGCCTTTATTTCAGGGTAATAAATTTCAATCCAAAACCTTTCGCTTATCGCCGACGTGTCATCTAACAACTTTGCATGATCAGAATATTCAAAAGTGTAAGGTAACGAGTCCGGCAGTACGCGGTAAGAGGGATCAGGTAAATTCAACCGATTATATCCTAAAGGCTTTGGCGTATAATCTTGTTGACAAGCAGCAAGTATGCCGGCCAAACTGGCAAGTAATACAAGAGAAAAGAACAAACGCCTTTGGATATACATACTTTAATAGATGCATTTTTTGCTTGTCAGCAAAAGTAGTTGCTCACGATGGATTTTACACAATTGTCATTTTATCTCTTCTTCTTTCACGTTTCCGATTAGCTCTTGCACAATGTCCTCCAGTGTTATCAATCCTACAGTAGTTTGAGATTCATCAATGGCAATGGCCATGTGCACGTGCTTTTCCTGGAAATCCTTTAGAAGGGAGCTGATTTTTCTTGACTCGCTTACAAAAAACCCAGAACGGATCAGGTTTTGCCAAGGATAATTTTTTTCGTCTATGAATGGTAGCAGATCTTTAGGGTACAAAACTCCGACAATGTTATCAATACTTTTTCGATATACGGGAATACGTGCAAAGCCAGTATTACTAATGTAGGTCATCAAGTCCTCAAAATTCATGTCCGTTTTGATCGCTGAAATCTCGTGTCTGGTTCTCATAACCTCTTTCACCGTTAAGGTTCCAAAGCTCACAAGCCGTCGCAAAAAAAGTGTATCACCGCCTGATTCGAGCGTATTCTCCGCTGCGATTTCCAATGCGTGATTTAATTCTCCAGCCGTCGACTGTGTTTCCGCGCGTTCGATCCTCTTTTCGAGCAAGTGACCCATTTTGATGATAAAAATGGAAAATGGTTTCAACACTTGAATCCAAATCGTCCAGGTATAGGCAGTACGTTGTGCAATACGAATGTTATTTTTCATACCATATATACGGGGAATAATTTCACCCACAATGGCAATGGTAATCGCACAAAGGAATAAAGCCAGCAATGTGACGACCATCTTCGCGTCAGATGCCTGTGTTATTTCCGACACCAAGGAAGCTGATAAGGTTATGATGGTAATATTGACGAAAGTATTGAGCACGATAAAGGACACCAGGAGCAAACGCGGTCTTCCAAGTAATTCCGCGATTAATTTATTCCGTTTATCAGGGCTGGCTTTGAATCGATCGAGATGGTAAGATGAAAATGAAAAATAGGCTGCTTCAGAGGCAGAAATTATCGCAGATAAGAGAAGTAGTACGAAAATCCCACTGATGTTCGCGATATAAAATAACCCCTGAGGCGAAAAAATGCTTAACAGTAAGCTAAGACTGGGAGGCTCTTTCACTCAGGGGTTAAATTGGTGAAACATCAGAACGGGAGATCGTCTGTACTATTATCGACTGGAGCATGCGCCCTATAACTATCAGCCGAAGTCGTTTCAGGGGAGTTATATCCTGCGTTACTTCCGCCACCACTACTACCTTTAGTAGAAAGCATAGTCATGTTGTCCCCTAACACTTCAGTAGTGTAACGGGTAACACCTTCTTTCTCCCAAGACCGGGTGCGAAGTTTTCCTTCAATGTAAACCATGTCGCCCTTGTGAAGGTACTTTTGAGCAACTTCGGCGAGGCCACGCCAAAGCACGATATTGTGCCATTCCGTGATTTCTTTTTTCTCGCCCGTGGTTTTGTCTTTGTAGCTTTCGGATGTGGCTACTGTGAAATTGGCGACTGTGGCGCCATTATCGAGGTTTCGAACTTCTGGGTCTTTGCCTAGCCGGCCGACCAGAATAACTTTGTTTACTCCAGACATACTAATAATTGTTTAAAGTGATACATAACGACTTGGTAAAAGTACCATTCTTACCTCAACTATAAAAATTTTTATAATCGGATAAAAAACGAACAATCAGCACAGGTTTTGGCAAGTCGTATATTTTTTCGAAAGTATAGAATTTTAAATTTCCATCCTTCGGCAAGTGAACTTTTCCTGTCTTAATGATGACAAACTTCGCATGGATAACCTGATGGGTGAGGATGTGTTTGTAGCTTGCCGAAATTTCTATCTCATCAATCGTAAAACGTCCTTCTGCCGCGTTTGCGACCTCCTCTAGTAATTGCTCTGCGACAATAGGCTTGTTCCTCTCAACCAGAAAGAAATCAAACAGGCCGTGCCAAATGTCTTTGCCTTCACGCTTTCGCATTAATAATGATTTGCCCTTTTGGATTACGATATAATAGAAGTATCGTTTTCTCGATGCTTTTGCCAAAGCCTTGCGTGGAAGGTCAGATTGAACATTTTGCTGCGCAGCAAAACACGTTGATTGAAAATGGCATGTTGCACAAGGTGGATTTTTTGGAATGCAGTGCAGGGCACCAAACTCCATTACAGCCTGGTTATGGATGTCAGGAAAATTTTTACTGATGAGGTCATTGGCAAGGGTAGTAAAGATCTTTTTACCCTGCGGACTGTTAATTTCATTTTCAATTCCAAATATTCTCGCCAGAACTCGAAAAACATTTCCATCCACTACGGCCACAGGTTCGTTGAAAGAAAATGAAGCGATGGCGGCAGCTGTATACTCTCCAATGCCTGGAAGTGTTAGCAGCGCTTTATAGGTGTTTGGAAATTTTCCGTTGTATTGTGAGACTACAACTTTAGCGCACTTGTGCAGGTTTCGTGCACGTGTGTAATAACCCAACCCTTGCCAAAGCCTCAGAACTTCATGTTCCGTAGCTCTTGCCAAAGCTTGCACCGTCGGAAACGTTTCCACGAATCGTAAATAATAGGGCATACCCTGATTTACCCTAGTTTGCTGAAGAATAATTTCCGATAACCAGACCCGGTAAGGGTCACGGGTCTCGCGCCAAGGCAGGTCGCGCTTGTTCAAATTATACCATTCAACGAGTTTATCAGAGAAATATCGGGCGTCCATCCTCCTGATTATCAGATTTTTTCAATATTCATTTTTAATTCTGAAGGCGGCGTTTAAATTTGCCCTCCCTAAATTTTCGATCTAAATTCGGACTAAAAATATAACACAGTGACCAAAGCAGACATTATTAACGAAATCGCAGAAAAGACTGGGGTTGACAAAGCTGATGTAACAGCATCCGTTGAAGCTTTCTTTAGCGTGATAAAAAGTTCCATGTCAAATGGCAATAACATTTACATTCGAGGTTTCGGAAGTTTTATCAACAAGAAACGGAAGAAAAAAATTGCCCGAAATATTTCGCGTAATACCGCATTGGTTATTGAAGAACACTTTGTTCCAAGTTTCAAACCTGCTAAGATTTTTGTTAACAAAATCAAGAATAGCGACAAGGTGAAGCAATTGGAAGAAAAATCTTCAGATTAGCAGCCCGAACCTTTCACTTAAGTTGTAGCGCTCCATCGAATGCTGAAAACTCGTATCCTTTTAGTTGTTGGTAGTGCTATCGTCATTGGGTTGATATTTCTATTGCCAAAGGTTGTGGTAAATAATGAAGCAGTACTGGATGGAAATTCACAAGACTCAATTCCCAGCAACAGATCGACGGAAAACCATACGCAAGCCACTCCCGAAGTGCTGGACGCCATCAGGCACCTTAGAGGTCAGATAGGGAAAGGTTGGCCGAAAGAAAAAAATGCTATCTTTGCCGACTCTTTGGCAAACCTGTACAATACCGCGGGCAAGTTTGACAGCGCAGCATGGTTCGCCGAAGAAGCATCAAAGTTCTTTAATACGACTGAAAGTTGGATCAAAGCAGGGGATAACTACTATCAGGCATATACCTTTGCGTTGGATCAAGACAAACAAGGCCAATTAGCGGAAAAGGCCCAGGAATTTTTTAAAAAGGTACTGGATTCAAACCCTAAGGACCTTGAGGTGAAAACCAAACTGGCAATGACCTATGTCTCGAGCAACCCGATGCAAGGCGTTACCATGCTGCGGGAAGTCTTGGCAGAAGATCCAAAAAATGAATCCGCACTCCTTAATATGGGAATGCTTTCAATTCAGTCAGGACAGCATGAAAGAGCGGTTGAACGGTTAGAGGAGTTGGTGAAAATCAACCCGAATCATGCGCAAGGACAGCTTTTGCTAGGCATCGCATTAATGAATTCGGGAGAGAAGGAAAGAGCCAGGCAACAATTTGAAAAAGTAAAACAAATGGATACGGATCCTGCTGTTCAGGCAACGGTAGATTCATATCTAAACGATTTAAAATAATTAACACATTACTATGCCTAGTGGAAAGAAACGGAAGAAACACAAAATGGCTACGCACAAGCGTAAAAAGCGTCTGAGAAAAAACAGGCATAAGAAGAAATAACCGGCGGTTAGTGCTGGACGTTGTCCAGCCTATACTTACATCATTAAATTAATTTTTTAAGTTTTGAGTAACGAACTAATTATTAGTGCCACTCAGGACGGATGTCGTATAGCCCTTCTTAAAGATAAGACGCTTGTTGAATTTCATAATGAAGAAGAAGGCAGCAAGTTTACTGTAGGTGATATTTACCTTGGTACAGTAAAAAAAGTTGTTCCAGGACTCAATGCAGCATTTATTGATGTCGGTTATGACAAAGATGCATTCCTTCATTACCTCGATCTAGGACCTCAGTTTAGTTCACTTCAAAAGTTTACGAAACTGGTCCGCGCTAAAAAGATCAACGGCGGCAAATTAGACAAATTCAATGGTGAAGCAGACATTGACAAACATGGGAAAATCACCCAACAATTGTCAAAAAGTCAACTGTTACCCGTTCAGATTGTCAAAGAGCCGATTTCAACAAAAGGGCCACGATTATCCTGCGAGTTAGCCCTGGCCGGGCGATACCTGGTATTGGTACCATTTTCCAATGCCGTCAGTGTGTCAAAAAAAATTACGAGCAGCGAAGAACGCAAGCGTTTGCTTCGTCTTATTCAATCCATTAAACCGGAAAACTTTGGTGTGATCATTCGCACCGTTGCGGAAGGAAAAGAGGTTGCTGAATTAGACCGTGACCTGCGCTCCATGGTAAAAACATGGGACGAGGGTATGGCCCGATTGATCAATGCTAATCCCCGCGACAAAATCATTGGAGAATTAGATAAGACTTCCTCCTTGTTGCGGGACATGCTAAATGAATCGTTTGATAACGTTCACGTCGACGACAAGAAGATCTACGAGGATGTCAAAAGCTTTATACGCAACATCGCTCCAGACAAAGAGAAAATCGTTAAGCTCTATACCGGCAAAGCAAAAATTTTTGAGCATTACGGTATCGAGCGGCAGATTAAATCAGCCTTTGGTCAAACTGTAAGTCTGCGTGCTGGTGGATATCTGATCATTGAGCATACGGAGGCGCTCCATGTGATCGATGTTAACAGCGGCAACAAATCAAACCGGGAAGAAAATCAAGAGACTACTGCGCTTTCTGTAAACATGGAAGCAGCAAAGGAAATTGCGAGACAATTACGCCTTCGCGATATGGGCGGTATTATTGTGGTCGATTTCATTGACATGAAGCATCCCGACAACAAAAAGCTCATCTATAAAATCATGAAGGATGAGATGGCGGATGACAAAGCGAAGTCTACGGTGCTGCCGTTGTCTAAATTCGGGCTGATGCAGATCACACGTGAGCGTGTGCGCCCGCAGATGAACATTGCTACCAAAGAAGTTTGTCCTGCCTGTAATGGCACCGGAAAAATTACGGCTTCCATTCTAGTATCTGATTTAATAGAAAAGAACATAGAGCACCTTTTTGTAAAACAAAACGAACGCAATCTGGTGCTGGCCGTGCACCCATACCTGCACGCATACTTTACGCACGGATTCATATCACAACGGATGCGCTGGTACTTTAAATATAAAAGGTGGATCAGCTTGGTGAAGGACACCTCGATGGCGATAATGGAGTATAAGTTTTTGAATAAAGAGGGAGAAGAAATTCAATTGACGTAGTCGGAACGCAAGATTAAATAGTCATAATTTCGCTTTCTTTCTTTTTCATCAAAGCATCGATCCTTGCGATAAAATCGTTTGTCATTTCCTGAACAAGGGCTTCGGCGTTTTTTACGTCATCTTCTGAAACTCCTTTAATGGCTTTCAATTCTTCATTGGTTTCCTTTCTAATACTCCTCACACTTATTTTGCCGTGCTCGCATTCCTGACCGACTTGCTTTACAAGTTGTTTTCTTCTCTCCTCCGTCAACATAGGAATGTTGATGATTACTTGTTGCCCATCATTTTGAGGGTTGAGACCCAGGTTCGCCACCAGTATCGCCTTTTCAATTTCGGGAATCATACCTTTCTCCCAAGGCTTTATGAAGATGGTTCGGGCGTCAGGTGTGGTGAGCGATGACACTTGATTTAAGGGAGTGGTTGTTCCATAATAAGAAACTAAAATTCCATCGAGCATCGATGGATTTGCTTTTCCAGCACGGATTTTTCCAAGTTCTTGACCCACATGAACGAGCGCTTTGTTCATCCGCGACTTTGCGTCCTCAAGGTACAACTCAAGTTCCTCCATATCACTTCAATTAAATTTTTATGCTATAGATTACGCGGTTATAAAATATTAACTGATCAAAGTTCCAGCTTCCTCGCCTTTTACTACTTTCAGCAGATTGCCTTTTTTATTCATATCGAAAACAATAATTGGTAGCTTGTTTTCCATACATAATGTAAAAGCGGTCATATCCATTATATTAAGATTTTTTTCATAAGCTTCCTGAAAAGACAGATGACTATATCGCACAGCGTCTGGAAATTTTTCAGGATCT
>DASQTN010000684.1:0-4153 GCA_035641895.1 Chryseolinea sp.
GGTGGGAAAGATCTGAATTGGAGGGGTCGGATGTGGGTTCGTGGCAAATTGAAGTGGATGGAAATCTCGTCGAATCGGGAATCAAAAACCGATGGAAGTATCGTTCGTCGCGGTGTTATACAAGACATCACAACCAGCAAGGATAGCGCTGATGCCAGCGAAGTCAAATATCTTGAGTCGATCGAATTTTTACCGATCGCAATTGTCATTCATAAGAAAGGAAAACTCCTCTATGTTAATGCCCAGGCACATGCCATTTTAGGTGCCACCGACACTAAAGATTTAGTGGGAACGTTCGTAATGGACTTTGTTCACCCCGAATTTCATAAAAGAATAATCAAAGGCATGAAAGAGGCGGCAATGGGCGTAACGGGGGTGCTAGAGGAACAAAAATTCGTTCGGAAAGACGGCAGCATTATTTATGTTGAAACTACAACACTGCCTTTCACCTTTCGGGGAGGATCATGCTTTCAAATAATTTTTAGGGATGTAACCGAGCGAAAGCAAACAGAAGAGCGTACTAAGAAAAATGAGACCCTGCTTGCACAGCTGTTTCAAAACGTTCCTATGGCGGTTGTGTTACTAACCGATTCAGGTAAAGTAGAGCAAGTGAATAAAGGTTTCGAGGAAATGTTCGGATACACCCTTTCCGAACTTAAGGGGAGAAGCATAAACGATTTTATTGTTCCCGAAGAATTAACACACGAAGGTGTTGACCTCAACAATTTGATCACCAATCATAGGGTGGTAAGTATTGAGACAGCAAGACGGCATCGAAACGGTAAATTGGTCGATGTTATACTTTATGGGATGCCGGTAATGTTGGAAAACGAAACGATTGGCATTTATGGTGTGTATGTCGATATAACTGAGCGTAAACGGGTAGAAGAAGAATTGAAAGTAAGAAATGGCGAACTTGATAATTTTGTTTATAAAGTTTCCCACGACCTTCGCGCACCGTTGTCATCAGTATTAGGCCTTGTAAATTTGGCCAAACTACCAGGCAACACCGATAACCCG
The DNA here is from genome assembly GCA_035641895.1 of Chryseolinea sp. Taxonomy (GTDB): domain Bacteria; phylum Bacteroidota; class Bacteroidia; order Cytophagales; family Cyclobacteriaceae; genus Chryseolinea. The sequence continues at coordinate 1,021 of DASQTN010000684.1, forward strand.
ATGGACTATATTGATATCATTGGAAGTAAAGTAGAGCACCTCGATCATTTCATTGGAGATGTGTTGAGTCATTCGAAAAATCTAAAGATGGAAATCAGTACTGCAAAAGTCGACTTCAATCGTATTATACAACAAACCTTTAGCGACCTGAATTATCTGGATGGCACTATGGAAATCATAAGGTCCATTAAAATTGAAGGGATAGAATTTTACAGCGATCCGTGGCGTATCTCAGAAATCCTGCGCAACTTAATTTCAAACGCTATAAAATACAGGCGACTTGACAATGTACTTTCGGAGATCAATATTAAAATAACAATCGACAACCTTCGGGCTGAAATCATTTTTTCGGACAACGGCATCGGTATCAGCGAAGCTAATCTTTCTAAAATTTTTGAAATGTTTTATCGGGCCACAGAACAATCTGACGGTTCCGGTATTGGTCTTTACATTGTCAAAAATGCAGTAGAGAAATTAGGAGGTCAGATCTACGTTGCAAGCCGTGTCGGACAAGGCACCAGGTTTAATATCATACTGCCAAACCGGATCAATAATGTAATACACAATACGACGCAACTCGAAGTTCAACAGTGATGACGATTCAGGAGGTTAACACGTCGTTGCAGGCAAAGGAGTTCTTGAAGTTACCTGTCAGACTTTATAAGAATGAGCGTAACTGGATTCGACCCCTCGATAAGGATATCGAATCTGTTTTCGATAAGGAAAAAAATAAAACTTTCCGGCATGGAGAATGCGTGCGCTGGATCTTGCTCAACGAAAAAGGTGAAACGATAGGGCGCGTAGCGGCCTTTATAAACAAAAAAACTGTAAGCAAAGGTAACGACCAACCTACTGGTGGGATGGGCTTCTTTGAATGTATCAATGACAAACCGGCCGCCTTTATGCTGTTCGATCAGTGCAAGGCGTGGTTGCAAAGCAAGGGAATGGAGGCCATGGACGGCCCAATTAATTTTGGTACGCGCGATCGGTGGTGGGGATTACTGATTGAAGGATTTGACAGGGAGCCGAATTATCAATGCAACTATAATTTTTCTTATTACAAGGATTTCTTTGAATCGTATGGATTTAAAGTTTACTTCAATCAGCTTACTTTTGGCCGAACGGTACAAGGCCCTTTGGCGCCAAGGTTGGCAGAGAAAGCAGCAATAGCTGCGAAAGATCCTGACTATAATTTTCGGTTCATCTCCAAGGCAGAGCTACCTCGTCTTGCAGAATATATTCACAAGGTTTACAACAAAGCGTGGGCGTCGCGGAATGAAAATCCAGATTTGAATCTTCAACAAGCGCAATTGCTGGTTAAGCAGATGAAACCTATTTTGGATCCCCGGCTTATATACTTTGGATTCTACAAAGATGAACCTGTAAGTTTCTTTCTCTCCCTACCGGAAATGAACCAAATTTTCAAATACGTAAATGGGAAATTGGATTGGCTGGGAAAATTAAAGTTTGTTTGGCACACCCTTATGAAAACGAACCGAAAGGCTTTCGGGATTTTGTTTGGTGTAGTTCCAGAGCATCAAGGCAAGGGTTTGGACGGGGCAATGGTGATCAAAGCAAGAGATGTTTTACAATACCAGCATAACCGGTACGACGAATATGAAATAAATTGGATCGGTGATTTCAATCCAACCATGATCAATGTCGTAAAACAAGTGGGTGCCGTTGAATGTAAAAAACACGCCACGTACCGCAAGTTATTTGATGATACAAAGCCTTTTAAAAGAGCTCCGATTGTAGGTAAATGAACACCAGCCCTGTTTCCTTTGTTTAAATTTTTTGAATTTGTCAAACCGCAATGAAAAATAGAACAGGGGTTTTACTTATTAACCTTGGTACGCCGGATAGTCCTTCCGTTGGACATGTGCGTTCCTATCTCTCGCAATTTTTGAATGACCCGCGGGTAATCGACATTCCATGGTTGCTCCGGAAAATGTTGGTGAACCTTGTGATTGTGCCATTTCGGGCCCCAAAGTCCGCGAAGATTTATAAGAAACTTTGGACAGCTAAAGGCTCGCCGTTACTATATCATAGTAACCGTGTTAAGGAACTTTTACAGAAGGATTTGGGAACAAGCTACGAGGTGTTTCTGGCAATGCGGTACAAAAATCCTTCAATACCTTTTGTTCTTGAGGAAATGAGGAAGAAAAATTTTGCTCAAATTATCATAGTTCCACTTTTTCCTCAGTATGCGTCTGCATCCACGGGATCTGCACATGAGGAAGTAATGCGAGTAATATCCAAGTGGTGGGTTATACCGTCGCTTTCATTTGTCAGTCAATATTACGATCACCCGTTATTTATAAAAAGTATTGTGGAAAGGGGCCGAAAGTACAACCATTCTGAATTTGATCATGTTTTATTCTCGTATCACGGTCTTCCCGAGCGACAAGTAGATAAGGTGTATGATGAGGGTGTATGTGCGGACCACAATTGCGAAAATGAAATTACCGAGGAAAATAAATTTTGCTATAAAGCTACGTGTTATGCGACTACAAGATTGATCGCAGCAGCCATGAATATCCCGGCTGACAAATACACTGTGTGCTTTCAATCTCGGCTGGACGAAAAATGGCTGGAACCCTTTTCCGATAAAGTGGTTGAGGCGTGCGCCAAGAAAGGAATGAAAAAAATTCTGATTTTTTCACCGGCCTTTACCGCCGACTGTCTGGAGACTATCATTGAAATTGGCGAAGAATATCAGGAAATTTTCCACGCAAATGGAGGCGAAAAAGTTCAGCTTGTGGAAAGCCTGAATGATCATCCTTTGTGGATCAATTGCCTGAAAGAAATCGTACTGGATAATTCAAAGTACGGGACAAAATAATCGCCCTGCGCTACCGGTTTACCTGTTACTTTGACAAACCATCAGATTACCGATCAGGTTAATCGCTTCATAATACTTTGCTTGTACAGAGGCCCGACTGGTAATTCAGTTTTGCCAATGAAAATAGAATTTTGATTGTAAGCTGTTATTTTCTTTTGGGCCACAATGAAAGATCGATGGACCCGCATAAATTCTTCCTGCGGTAACATCGCCTCGATTGCTGTGATGGTTTGCTTCGTGATGACTTGACCATTAACTAAAAATACTCGGATATAATCTTTCATACTT
>DASQTN010000685.1:0-2145 GCA_035641895.1 Chryseolinea sp.
CGATTACCAACCCCGGAGTTAATATTAAGTGTAGCGCCCTGAAGAGTATTTTTCTTAGTGATAATATTGATGATTCCTCCAGTACCTTCGGCATCGTATTTTGCTGACGGTGAAGTAATGACTTCAACAGATTTAATTTCGTCCGCCGGAATTTGTTTTAGCGCATCGGCTATGCTACTGGCCATGATAGTGGAAGGTTTATTGTTTACCAGAACTTTTATATTCTGACTTCCTCGCAATGAAACATTTCCTTCCAAATCGACAGAAAGCATTGGAACTCTTTTCAGAACGTCGGTAGCATCACCACCTTTAGAAGTGATATCGTTCTCGGCATTATAGATGGTACGGTCAACACGTTCCTCTATAAGCTGTTTTTGACCTTCAACGACTACTTCGCTTAACACTTTTGTGCTTGAGCTCAACTTGACGATACCCAAATTTACCTCGTCTTTTTTATCTTCAACTGTAACGCTTTTAATAGTTTGAGTTTCATATCCTATAAATGAAATAGCAACACTATAAGTACCAGGTGCAACCTTTGGAATTACGAATTTGCCTTTGTCATCACAAACTGCCCCGTCAATTGGTTTTTCAGTGGCAGGGTCCAAAAGCGCAACGTTGGCATATTCAACTGGCAGGTTAGTCTCAGTATCCATAACGGTACCCAGAATTTTTCCGTTACCCTTGTTGTCGTCAGCAGACTGAGAAAATGCAGCTGCCGCGAAACTCATCAACACAACCAGCGATAGAAATTTTTTCATTATTTAAGTTTGAGATAGATTAAAAAGTAAGCCATACTATATTGTCAACTGCCTGTGTACATTTAACTATACATGGCTGAGTAACATTAACTGCAAAGAAAATTTAATGTTACCACTTTGTAGCTGTTATTAGACATTCAGGCAATTTGCTTCGACGCATACGAGGATTATTCGACAGGCCCGCAAGGTAGGGAGAATCATCGTATCGGTCGATCAAATTTTGCAGACGGTAGAAAACATGTAAGAAGACGTTTTCGATTCTTTTGGAAGGATTACCTTTAGTCATAAATTTTATCCATTCATGTCAGTTTTCTTTCACCGAAATCGTGTGTTCTTACTTCACCTGTCGTTTTGGTGTGTGTACCTTTCTTTTAATCTTTATCAGATAACGGTATTTCAACGCGCCCGTGGCATTGCGTGGGGGGAATTGTTCATGTCCGCAACCGTACAGTTGATCTTTACCATGCTGATCGCGTATCTAAATTACTTTTATACATGGCCACGTTTTCTTAGTTCAAAAAATATATGGAAATATATTGCCGAATTTTCCATTCCCTTTGCACTTCTAATCACTGCGCGCGTACATCTTCACCGTTATTTAATAGATGGATACACCCATGAAAATAATTACTTCTATTCGAGTTTCTTTATCGTTCAGGTAACTGCTGTCACGCTTTTCATCGTACTCTTTGTGGGAATGCTACGTTTTGCCGTGGATTGGTTCGAGTTTGAATCACGAAAAAAAGAAGTAGAAAACGAAAGGCTTATTGCTGAACTTAATTTTTTGAAAGCACAGATCAATCCGCATTTTCTGTTCAATACTTTGAATAATTTGTACTACCTGGCGTATACCAAATCTGAGAATACGACAGAAGTGATCGCCAAGTTATCGCAAATGATGCGGTACATGATTTACGATTCCAACCATCCGCGTGTTCTGTTAAGCAAGGAGATTGAATACATGCAAAACTACATAAGCCTGGAGCGTCTTCGGCTTAATAATCAAATTCCGATTAATTTCAAGATTGAAGGCGAGACCGAAAATATATGGATCGCCCCCTTAATTTTTATTACGTTTTTGGAAAATGCCTTCAAGCATGGCGTGAGTAACAATAACTCGAAAGCATGGGTAAACATCAGCATTCAGCTGCGAGGCAATACATGTACCTATATTGTCGAGAACAGTAAAGTCCCGGGCCTTCCCAACGATGCCGGGAAATCTGGCATTGGCTTGCAGAATGTTAAACGCAGACTGGAGCTTAGTTATCCTAATAATTATATTATAAAAATGCGCGAAACGCCCGACATGTATTTTGTGCAGCTTGACCTTACCTTAAACGACCATCATACGATAGCAATGAATGGTCTGGAACCTGCGGCGTTT
>DASQTN010000686.1:0-4647 GCA_035641895.1 Chryseolinea sp.
TTTTCTTGATTAGCGTAGACTTTCCTGAGCCACTTACGCCCGTAACCACATTTAAAATGCCAAGCGGAAATTTTACTGTAAGGTTTTTTAAATTATTTTCTCTTGCACCGATCACGGTAATAGAATCCTTCCATTTCCGCCGCGTAACAGGCACCGGGATTTTTTCCTTTCCACTCAGGTAATCCGTTGTATGTGATTTTACTTTGCCATTTAAATCTTTCAACGAGCCTTGAAAGACCAGTTCACCGCCATGGCTACCCGCATCCGGGCCAATGTCAATGATCTGATCAGCGGCACGCATCACTTCTTCTTCATGTTCGACAACAATCACCGTATTACCTAGATCGCGTAAAGATTTTAGGACGCTCACCATACGGTCGGTATCCCGGGGATGCAGTCCAATACTCGGCTCATCCAGCACATACATGGAACCAACCAGCGCGCTGCCCAATGAGGTGGCGAGCTTGATGCGCTGATACTCTCCGCCAGACAATGTAGAAGTAAGACGGTTGAGGTTAAGATATCCGAGACCGACTTTATCCATGTATTCGAGCCGTGATTTAATTTCACTTAAGATCCGGTCAGAAATCTTTTTATCGTAGTCGGCAAGGCGAAGTGAATTAAAAAAAGTCAGCATGTCTTCAATCGGAAGCAATACCAGATCGGTGATGGAAGTATTGGCAATTTTCACATATTGTGCATCCTTCCGCAGGCGCGTTCCTCTGCAGTCAGGGCAGGTAGTTCGTCCGCGGTAACGCGATAGCAACACGCGGTATTGAATTTTGTGCGTCTTCGAAGCGAGATATTTGAAAAAGGCGTGCAAGCCGTCAAAATGCTCGTTCCCATTCCACAGCAACTGCTGCTGCTCGTACGATAATTCATTATAGGGGCGGTGAATCGGAAAATCAAACTTGATTCCATTTTTCAAAAGTGGTTTTTGCCATTCGCCCATCGTCTCACTACGCCATGGAGCAATAGCTCCTTCGTAAACAGAAAGAGATTTATCGGGAATAACCAAATCTTCGTCGATGCCGATGATTTTTCCAAAACCTTCGCACGTCTGGCACGCACCAAAAGGATTGTTGAAGCTGAAAAAATTTATGGATGGCTCGGTAAAGGTCATGCCGTCCAGTTCGAACCGGTCGGAGAAATGAGTTTTTTCCTTTCCTTCTATATATACGATACAATCTCCCTCACCTTCAAAAAAAGCGGTTTGGACAGAATCGGAGAGCCGGAATGTGGTGTCTTCATCCTGAGGATTTACACTGGCACGGTCGATTAGAACTTCATAAAGAGTGTCTTTGGCACTTTTGTCTTTCGAGGCTTTTGTCTTCGGCTTAGCCGGTGGTTCCACCAATATTTCTTCAATGAACTTTACTTCGCCATTCACTAAAATACGAGCATACCCTTTGCTAAGAAGGAGATTTAACTCGTCGTTTAGCTTCCGGCCTTTTTTTATCGTCAGTGGACAAGCAATCATCACACGCGTACCGTGTGCAAGCTTGTTGATGGAATCGACGACCGAGCTGACCGTATCTCGCTTAACTTCCCTTCCGCTAACAGGAGAATAGGTTTTGCCAATGCGCGCGAACAAAAGTTTGAGGTAGTCATAAATTTCAGTTGTCGTGCCAACCGTGGATCGTGGATTTCGCGTATTGACTTTTTGCTCAATGGCAATCGCCGGAGAAACGCCCTTAATGTAGTCGACCTCGGGCTTTTCCATACGGCCCAGAAATTGGCGTGCATAGGAGCTTAAGCTCTCTACATACATCCTCTGACCTTCTGCAAATAGCGTATCGAATGCCAGAGAGGATTTTCCCGATCCTGAAAGTCCCGTGATAACCACTAATTTGTTGCGGGGAATAGCAACGCTCAGATTTTTCAGGTTATTAACCCGTGCACGTTTTATTATGATAAATTCTTTAGGATCCAATTCATCCAAAAAAGAATCCTTGGCTAAAGACTGTTGGCTCACCGATGTGTTCAAAATTATTCTTTCAATTACCTTTTGGTAAACTTGACTTTTAGATATAAAGTTTGGTTGCTACGCAATAACTTAAGGAATTTAAGTTTCATGCGAGCGCAAGTAGGTGAATTCATTTCAAATTCATAAGAATGTGAAATGTGCGGAATTGTAAATTGAGATTAAAAGATGAAAGGATTTGATCCGGGAAAAATCAGAATCCAAAATAATTAGGTATCGAAATCGGGATCATAGCTGGCTTCACGATTTCCACGGCTACTGCCGCCTTCCTCATCGTAATCTGCATCCGCTGCGTCCGCATTTCCTGTTCCTCCATCAAAATCATCTCCTCCGTCAAAACCTTCTTCCCCTTTCTCCAGATCCTCTTCCTCCTTTGAATCAACGTCATATTCGCCAGAACTGTTTTTTGTAACCGGGACCTTGATCAAGTAGGTCACATCCTCTGTGTCTAACGGGAAAACAAAAATCGGCTCTTTTTTTGCATTAGTGATTCTTGAAATACTTGTCTGATAACCATTTGGATATTGCTGATGGATCAATTCAAGTAAATCGCCGGACAGGTTTTCTAGACTTTTAATAATTTTTTTCTTGCTGATAGCCATACTATATTCGAACACTGGAATTTGGAGCAAATAGGTAAACAAATTGCAAGACAGGCAAGAATTTTTTAAGTTTTTTTTGGCACCGGAATAAAAAAATGATATCTTTTCAAACCAATTAGTTCTATTAACCCCATACAATATCGAGAGAGACATCTACGTTACCTAAAGTGAGACAGAATGATTGACAGCAGATTAAGCGACTCCCAACTAGTGTCGCTCTATCAAAACGGTAACGATGAAGCTTTCGAAATGCTCCTACACCGACACAAATCGAAGATCTTTACAGCGATTTACCTGATCGTAAAAGACAGGTATACTGCAGAAGATCTATTGCAAGAGACCTTCGTAAAAGCCATAAACACCATTCGTGGTGGACGTTACAACGAAGAAGGCAAATTTTTGCCTTGGATTAGTCGTATTGCCCATAACCTGGCGATCGATAATTTTAGAAAGAACAAACGATATCCCGAAGTGGTATTGGAAGATGGTAGCCGTCTTTTTAACTCGATGGATTTTGCCGATGAATCCGCTGAAGACAAACAAATCTTCAGGGAGACCCGTACAAAGCTGAGAGATTATATAAAAGAGCTACCCGTGGAGCAGAAGCAGGTCCTCATCATGAGACATTACCTGCAGATGAGTTTTCAGGAGATCGCTGAACGCACAGACGTGAGCATCAACACTGCATTAGGACGGATGCGGTATGCGCTCATTAATCTGCGTAAGAAGATGATCAAACACAGAGCCTATGATACAAACTTTTACCCAAACGGACTTGATCAGGTATTTATACCACGAGACTACGGAGGAGGAGAGCCGGAGAATTGACAAAGCCCTGATCCGCGATAGTGAACTACAAGCGCTTTATGCGGAATTATGCTCAATGAAACGAGATATGGATGCTGCCACTGTTGAGCCATCCGCAAGTGCGGTGCTTTCAATATTGAGCTATTCCAAAACCTTGCAAGAACGCCCTTCATGAGATGACATGATGTGCAAGCACCAAGCGGATGACACTCATCTGGAAAATTCCATGTTCCATTACTAAGGTTTAATGAAATGAAGGTCTCGCGACATTTTCGCGAGACCTTTACTTTTTAGAGCTTCTTAAGTTCCACCTTACGCCAACGCACCTTTACACCGCCGCCATCGTGTATCTGTAGAGCAATTTTTCCATTTGCCGCACCAATTTTTTCGTCATTCAATGTGATCATTTTCGTGCCATTTAGAAAGGTTTCTACAAGGTCGCCTTTAACCTTAACGGTGAGCGTATTCCATTCGCCTTCCTTTAAAATGTTGTCAAGGCTCGGGTCAGGTTTGATCAGCCACTCTCTTCCATACGATTCGTAAATTCCTCCAGTGCTATGTCCTTTAGGGGCAACTTCCGCTTGCCAGCCAGTAATTTTTGTACCGTCTATCGTGCTGCGAAAAAATACACCACTGTTACCGTTGGATTCCTGTTTGAATTCTACCGTAAGTTCGAAATCCTTATAGTTTTTATCAGTGGCCAGGTAGCCGTATTGCTTGTCTGGCCCGCTCTCACATATGAGCTCCCCGTTTTCCACGTACCACTTCTCCGTTCCATGTACCTTCCATCCCTTCAGATCTTTTCCATTAAAAAGTTTTGTCTGCGCAAATACTGTGGAGACAATGGAAATCAGCACGATTGATGTTAAAATTCTTTTGATCATAATTGTGTTGGTTATGTTTTAGCGAATGCAGCCTCGAAGTCCATACTTCAGTACACAAAGCAAAAAATACTTCACCATAAACAGAAGACACACAACAATTCTTTTCTTTGTAAAGTGAAATGAGCCATGATTTTTTTCGATCGCCCAAAGCCGATAATGATTAAGGGCGAATTTCATGTGTCTGGCGTAAAAACATTATTAACACTTGAAAGTACTGCTCCTCCATCAGCATTTTAATACCCCTTCTACGGGTGGTGCGCTGCGTTCATACTATCTGGCGAAGGCGCTGAGCGATCGCAATATTGGTGTTGTGGTGATCACAGGTTACAACGGAAAGATTTACAAAGTAGAAAATGTTGAAGGGATAGAA
>DASQTN010000687.1:0-6388 GCA_035641895.1 Chryseolinea sp.
GTTGTATGAGAAATCCGTTGAAGCGAATCATCGCTGTTTTTATTTTAATTGCATTGCTTCCCGTTGGGTTTATTTTATTCGAATTAAATGCGCTTACAGAGAATGAAAAGATCGTGAGAGAGATCTATGAAAATCAGTTGGACGCCATTTTGTACTCGATCAATCAATATTCCGATGATGTCATGGGCAGCTGGGCAAATCGTTTCAATATCGCGCTCATGGACGAAAACAAAGTGAATGACAGCTTGAAAGGAATCCCTGCTGTGTTAAATCAGTTTGGCGCAGTGCGTTACTTATACTGCTCCGATTTAAATATGAAGTCAAAGATCTTTGGTCAGAATACAGATGAAACCGATAGCAATATGTCCCAGGATTGGCTGGACAGTCTTACCAGGCAAAGCCGCTCCCGCATCCAACAACTGATTGCCTATGACGTGGCCGGGTTCAGAAAAATGGAATTAATGGACACGGCAAATACAACTCGCGCGCTGCCTGTTTTTTTTGTACTGAACGAAGGAACCCCAACCTACAGGCTGGCTGCGATGGTTATTGACCTTCCGGAATTTATTCAGAATACAATAGGACCGAAACTACAAGTAATAGCGCAGGATAAATTTGTTATTTCTGCTTTCCGAAGGGATACAAATGAATTGATCTACTCGACCGATGCGTCAGCCGGACCAAATACGATGTTGGATAATAATGAATCGCAGAAAAAGTCTTTTTGGCTTTTACCCGGATATTATTTGAGTATTTCCCTTACAGGCGCAACCATCGACGATCTGGTACGCGACAGGATGATCACGAGCCTAATAATCCTGGGATTGCTGGCATCGATCCTGGCGTTGGGAATTTGGTTCCTTTATAGAAATATCAGACGTGAAATGTCTCTTGCACAAGCTAAATCGGAATTTGTGTCCAACGTATCCCATGAAATCAGAACTCCGCTTTCGCTCATCAGCATGTACGCTGAAACACTGGAGATGAACCGGGTCACGGAAGAAAAGAAATTGGAGTACCAGCGTGTGATTGCAAAGGAGGCAGCACGATTGTCAGGCATCGTCAACCGCATTCTAAACTTTTCTCAAATACAGGCAAATAAAAAGAAGTATGAGACAAAGCCGCTGCACCTGAACGAACTCGTTGACGAGGTGCTAAACTCTTATTTCTTTCACTTGCGCGACAAAGGATTTACTTGTGAATTAATAAAGGAAGAAAACCTTAAAATGATTTTGGGTGACCGCAACGCCATTACAGAGGCGTTCATAAACCTGATTGACAACGCCATGAAGTACAGTCAGGATAAAAAAAATATTACTATTCGAACGGGTAGGGACGGAGATTTCAACTTTGTTGAGGTAAAGGATGAAGGAATCGGAATAGCAAAAAAACATCAGCACGAAATATTTGATCAGTTTTATCGTGCTCCGACGGGCGACATTCACAACACGAAAGGTTCAGGCTTGGGTTTGACCCTGGTGAAAAAAACGATGGAAGCGCACCATGGGAAAATAAAAGTGGAAAGTTCACCTGGAAATGGCAGCACATTTCGACTATATTTCCTTGTTAAAAAGGATCCCACCGAATGAAGCGTAAAATTTTAATTGTCGAAGACGAGCCAAACATGAGTCGAGGACTCAAAGACAATCTTGAATTTGAAGGTTATGAAGTCGATCTGGCAGACAATGGAGCCACGGGCTTGGCGATGATTCTTGCAAACCCCTATGCCTTAATTGTCATGGATGTGATGATGCCGGAGATGTCGGGATTGGATGTGTGCAAAAAAGTTAGAGATGCGGGCATTGCTGTTCCCATTATTATGCTCACGGCGAAAAGTGAAGAGATTGATAAAATCTTAGGGCTGGAACTAGGGGCTGATGATTACATAACGAAACCATTTAGTCTCCGCGAGTTGCTGGCCAGAATTAAGGCCGTACTTCGCCGCAATGCTGAGGTGCCGGGCAAAGAGAATGAGCGATGTAAAATTGGAAAGCTTACGTTAAATTTTAGTGCATACACTGCTGAGGATGGTAATGGTGTCGTCAAGATGTCACATAAGGAATATGCCATTCTAAAGTATTTGTATCGTAGAAAAAATGAAATCATTTCCCGGAATGATCTTCTGGAAAACGTATGGGGCTATGAAGAATCGCCGACCACCCGAACCGTTGATAATTTTATCGTCAAGCTACGGCATAAAATAGAAGAGGATCCGAACGCTCCCAAAATCATTCTTACCGTGCACGGCACTGGATACACGATGATCTATTGAGCTGACAGCCGACAGCAAACAGCGCACAGCCCTTGAGTGCGGCCGAACGCCTGTGCCTATAGCTTATCGTTTTTTCGAGCGGATGTCCTGGTTTTGGCTGACTGAAACCTGACCCGTAGGATTTCTGATCCCATTTTTGCGAGATCGAAATTAATCTGGCAGCGCAGTGAGAGCACGCATTAGCTGTAAGCTGTCTGCTGTACGCTGAAAGCTCCATGACAACTTTTTACATCTCTTTACCGCCTCGTGACATCTTTGCATGTGCACTCGCGTATGTTTACTTGTGTTTATACTAAAGCCTACCCCACTAATGTTATCAATTATGAAAACGCTATCCACTACCCGATCTGTCATGTTAGTCTTAATTACATCGGTCCTCTTAACCCTCGAAGCAAGCTGTCAGGAAAGAGATAGGCGCGAGAACCTGCAGGGCTACTGGAAATTTATTCTCGGCGACAATAAGAAATTCGCTAAGCCAGAATATGATGATTCAGATTGGGAGAAAATTTATGTGCCAGACTCCTGGCAGGACGAAGGATTCAGAAATTATAATGGCTATGCGTGGTATCGGAAAACTATAGAAATTGAAGTCGAAAATAATGATGAATTGTATCTGGACCTGGGAAGGATCGATGATGTTGATGAAGTTTATTTTAACGGAAAACTCATCGGTTCAACTGGTGGCTTCCCACCGGATTATTTCACGGCTTACAACTACATCAGACGCTATCCAATTCCGATGGACCTAATCAATAAAAATAGTAAAAACGTAATTGCAGTAAGGGTGTACGATGAGGGAGGTGAAGGTGGAATTATTGGCTCGCCGGTCGGAATTTACAATTACCCGAATTATTCCCAAAACAGCCTTAATCTTTTCGGTAAATGGAAATTCCATTTATTCGACAATGAGGAATGGGCTAAAGAAAACTTAGACGTGTCATCATGGGAGGATATAATTGTTCCCGGCGATTGGGAATCTCAAGGCTTTAAAAATTATGATGGTTTTGCCTGGTATCGAAAGACATTCAAAACACCATCAAATTTTAAGGTTGATGACATGATGTTGCTCATTGGAAAGATCGATGATATGGATGAGGTCTATGTCAACGGTACGCTTATTGGCGGCACGGGTAACATGAACAGAAAGTGGGCGAGCGATAATGAGTATAGCCGATATCGCAATTATACAATACCGGATGGTCTGCTAAAGGCTGGTCAGGATAATGTAATTGCGGTTCGTGTTTATGATCAGCAGGGAGCGGGAGGAATTTACGAAGGACCCCTTACCATAATTCCTCAAAGTGAATACAAACAATTCTGGAGAAAATACAGAGACGAAAACTTTGATTTTCCCCATTGGGTTTCCTATTACTTTTTTGACAATTAATCAATTTGACGAGTGAAGAAGCTACATGCGTGTCCATTTTCTCTGGTACTAGGTCTGACTTTGTTGGTATGCGTTTCAACAAGTCATGCGCAGGAAGATTGGGAAAAAGTTTTAAACCTAAGGGGCTATTGGAAGTTCAGTATCGGGGATAATAAAAAATGGGCCGACCCAAAATTCATTGATAATGAATGGGAAAACATTGATGTGCCATCTAATTGGGAGGATGAGGGTTTTAATGGATACAATGGATATGCATGGTATCGCAAAACTTTTGATGGCACATCCTTGGACAAGAATTTAGACTTTAGCTTATTTCTTGGACGCATCGACGATGTGGATGAGGTATATCTTAATGGGCATAAGATTGGATTTTCAGGCACGTTCCCGCCAAAATTCCATACGGCTTACGATGCTTTCAGAAATTATTATCTACCAAAAGAGTTCATAAATTTTAATGGAAAAAATTTGATCGCTGTGCGGGTATTCGACTCAGAAATTTCCGGTGGGATTGTTTCCGGCGATATTGGAATCTTCATTAACGAAGGTGATCAGGACCTAACGATTAATCTTCGCGGGATGTGGGATTTTACCCTTGAAGCCAAAATGTACAAGAACGAAGACAACGATGCTTTTTTGAATACGAATAAGCATACGCCACCCGTTGAAAGCAAATGGTCGAAGATTGCAGTGCCTGGCGAATGGGAACATCAGGGTTACAATAATTTTGATGGAACTGGCTGGTATCGCAAGCAGTTTGTTATCCCAAAAGAACTGGACGGCGAAGACCTTGTTTTGTTGCTTGGGAAAATTGACGACCTAGATCATACCTATTTCAATGGCAAATGGCTGGGTTCAACAAATTGGTACGATCGGCAGAGGGTCTACACAATTCCGTCTGACTTGTTTAACGGAGGGGCTGTAAACATTTTACTGGTGTACGTTAAAGATGGGCAGGGCAGAGGAGGTATGTACGAGGGACCTATTGGGATCATGAAACAGTCTGATTTTACAAGGTACTACCGACGGAAGAACAAGTGACGTTAAATCACCAGAATCTGAAGATGCCATTTAACTTGGTATTCCCTTCTATATAACTAAGTGCAGCTTTTAGCGCTGAGTACCTGAGGAGTTTACGCTGAGCAAACTCAGAGAGAAACAAATTCCACGTTCAGCGCATCTCTAATTTTACTCCGCATTACCTCTGCGCTAAAAATATCTTGGCTTTTTTTGCAAGATATAATTGTAAAAATCTGAGCCCTCATATTGAGCCCCGCTGCGATATATTACAGCGAGAAGCCTCATCATCCATTCTTATTTTTTCCACTAAGTTTCTTGTTCCTTGTTTATTCAAATTAAAATCTTCAGTTTTACAGCCATGAATACAACAATTCTTCAGGCAGTCGTGGCAGCGGTGAAAAAACATCTCTGAAGGCCTGATATTGTTCAAAAGAAATTCGAACCCTGGCCTTAAAGCCGGGGTTTTTTGTTTTAAAGGATAATGAAACTAGCGAAAATGCACATGTTTAAAATTACAACCCTATCGGTACAAGCGATCGTCGCAGTGGTGGCAGTGGCTAAGAGAACGCTCATGACCGGATAGCTTGTAATTAAAAACTGAAAACTAAGCAAAGCCCGGTCATTTAAACCGGGCTTTTTTTATTTGTCACCAAACCAAATTATCTAATATGACCACCGTGGATTACACACCCTTTTCAGACAGGATTAAAAATGTTCCTGAATCATTTATTCGGGAAATCTTAAAAGTTTCTTCAAAACCTGAAGTGATATCTTTTGCCGGAGGCCTTCCCAATCCCAATTTTTTTCCCGTGGAGAAGATTGCGGCGGCAACTGAAAAGGTGCTGAGTAAAGATGGAACCGCTGCGTTACAGTACTGGATCACCGAGGGATATTTACCCTTGCGAGATTATATTGCCCAGTGGCAATCCCAAAAAAACGGAAGGTTAATAACGGCTGAAGAAATCTTAATGTTGAATGGCTCGCAGCAAGGTCTTGACCTCATTGGAAAAATATTTCTCAACCAATGCAGTCCTGTTTTGCTTGAAGGACCTTCCTACCTTGGTGCCATACAAGCATTCTCCTTGTACCAACCTTCATTTCATCACATCAAAATTTATGATGGTGGCCCTGATATTTCGGAATTTGAAACAATGATGAGGAAAGTAAGACCGGTTATTTTCTACTGCATTCCTAATTTCCAAAATCCTACGGGGAACACCTACGATCGTAATCATCGCGAAGCGTTAGCTAACAGTAGCCAAAGCGCAAACACTATTTGGATCGAAGATAATCCCTACGGCGAAATCTATTTTGAAAAGAATGATCTTCCTGACTTCTTTTCACTCATGCCCGAAAGGACTATTTCACTTGGTTCATTTTCGAAGATAATTTCTCCTGGCATGAGAATGGGTTGGGCGCTTGGACCCACGGAAATGATCAAGAAGATGAGTATCGCCAAGCAGGCATCAGATCTTCATTCAAACAATCTGACACAACGGATTATATATCAGTTCCTGATCGATAATCCGCTGGAAGATCACCTGAATTCAATTCGGAGTTTTTATAAGCAGCAATCTGAGTTCATGCTGGAGTGCATGCGGCAATGTTTCCCGAATGGAGTAACCTGGATTATTCCAAAAGGTGGAATGTTTATCTGGGTGACACTGCCAGAAACGTTAAATGCTCACACCTTATTGGAGTGTGCCATGTTG
>DASQTN010000688.1:0-5619 GCA_035641895.1 Chryseolinea sp.
CGATAGCAATTTTCCCAGCTATGCTTTCGCTCCCATCAGTAGTTGCGCTGAAAACAAGATATATTCCGGTAGAAGGTCGCTTTCCATGGTTATCCCTTACGTTCCAGGATACAGTTCCTCCGTTTGCCTGAGACTGCCAAACCAATTTTCCCGAGATATCGGTGATTTTAACTATGGCATCCGTTGCGAGTCCGCTGATCGCGACCATGCCGCTAAATTCGGGTGTAACGGGATTAGGAAATATTTTAACATTTTGAAACTGAAAATCACTTTCCGTCGCGTCCGACCGAAAGGATACGAGTCCCTGCGAGGTAGCAAAGAAAACTTCGCCTGTTTCATGATTGATTCCAATGTCAAGAATTACGTTCGAGAGAAGTGGACTGTTGTCAGCAGTAAAATTGTGGATCAGTTCTTCGCCGGATGGACTAAAGAGCCAAACACCGCGCTCTGTGCCCATCCATTTCCGGTTGCCGCCATCAACTGCAATGGCTGTAACTTTATCATCGCGTAAAAGAAATCGGTCTTCAAATATTGGACGAACAGCATTAACTTCTGATGAAAATACAGATGATGGATCGGCAAAATAACAAACCCCTTCGTCGGTGCCAAGCCAAACCGATCCTTCCCGATCAACAGCTATACTGCGAACCGATCGGTTGGAAAGGCCACCAGACCCCGCAACTTCAGTAAGATAACTTGAGCTGTTTTCATCTTTATTGAAAACAAGTATTCCTCCTCCCTGGTCGGGATTAAGCACAAGCCAAACATTGCCATAAAAATCGATATCCATTTTTTGGGGATAACGGGAGACTATCTGTGCAAAGGAAAATGCGCTCCATATATTATTCTCGTCCAAAAAGTGCAATGATTGTGAAGCACCATAGTTGGCAACCCATAGTCCAGCATCGTTCTTTTTGACTGCCGTAATCGTGACAGATCGTTCAGGCGGATTTGTATTTACCAACGAGCTGTTTGTCTCATCAAAAATTTGGAGGCTACTTTCACTGTTTCTTTCTTCAACACCATATCCGAAGGAGCCGAGGTATCTCTTCTCGGAATTTGAATCAAAAGTTATGCTGGTCAAATCATCCATTGACGAGGGCTGCATAGACCAAAGTCCTTCCAGGAATTGATCGATATTTCCTTTGGTTCCAATCGGTGTGAAAGTTGAAGAATATCCACCGGCTAACGCGTACATTGTTTTGTCGTGGTACGCAAGACTTGTCGTTCGCCCATTCGTCGGCCCATTCGGTAAAAAATTCGAAAAACTACCTGAGAGATTCGAGATAATTCCGTTGGTGCTGTCGGCTACCCAAAGTTGACCTCCCGACTCTTCTAATGCCATGTTTGGATGTCTAATGATGTCCGAATTTACTTGTGAGAGAATGTCATTGACACCTAGACGCCACAACGCTTGCCCGGACGAAATCAACAAATTATCATTTGAGGAATTTAAGGACTGCAGCGGTTCATTTTGCAAAAAAAGCTCCTTGGTCCATCTTCCACTTTCATAACGGTACAACCCAACGTCTTTTACAGTTGCGTAGATTTTGTCGTTGAATTCCTCTATCGACTGTATCGACCCTAAAAACTCACCAGTGTCGAAACGCTTCCAAAAACTGAAATCCAAAAGGTTTTGATTAAGATTCCCTGCGAAAACACCTTTCTCTGTCGCCAAAAAAATACTATCTCCTTTAAAAGTACTCTTGAAAACATTTACCGTCGTCCCACTTGGACCGATGTCACGCCAGGTTTCTTTTACATCATTTCTCGTGAGGTCAAATACAACCACGCCATAGTCGGCCGACAGATAAGCGAGGTTACCCCGAATGGAAATATGATTGATTTTTTTAGACCCTGTCAAGGTCGAATTTCGGGCCGGGTCGAAGGAAACGATCGTATTATCTTTGATAAGATCCATTACGCCATCCTGATAAGTAATCAACAGTTGAGTTGTGGTATTGTCGAAGGCTATACTCGTAATACCCATGCCATGCAGCCCATTAAGTTTGTTGTAAGTGGTGATGCTATTATCAGATCGGTCTAAAACAGCGATCCCATTTTCGGAAGCACCAAATACTTTATCCGGGGCAATTGCAACGGTGTGGGTATTGTTGTAAGAAATATGTAATCTCCAAGCTGACAACGGAATATCGGATTGCGCACTTGACATTCCCCAACTATGCAAAAGGAATAAAGCAGCAAAACATTTCTGCACTGTTATTATTCGTAGCAGCAATTGCTTTCTGACTAAAGGTGATTTCGAAATCTTTAATGAATCGTTGAACATCATTTCCGTTCCTTCATCCCGTCATTAAAGGCTTTCCGGCTCCTTGCTTCATACACACCCTTTTCGCCCAACATTACCTGTGCGTCATTGTCAGACAACCTGAATGAAAACGATGCGAGCTCACCGGTCTTCGCACAGATCGCATGAACCTTGGTGACGAATTCAGCAATGGCAAGAAGGTTTGGCATTGGTCCAAACGGTTTCCCTTCGTAGTCCATGTCAAGGCCGGCGACAATAATACGTTTGCCATTATTGGCTAAAGTATTACAAACTTCCACAATGGATTCATCAAAGAATTGCGCTTCATCAATTCCGACAACATCACAATCACCGGCCAATAAAAATATGTCATTAGCAAAATTCACCGGAGTCGACCGAATGGCATTCTCATTATGCGATACAATACGTTCGTGGTGATAACGCTTGTCAATTACGGGTTTGAAGATCTCTACGTGCTGCTTGGCTATAATGGCGCGGTTAAGCCTTCTAATAAGCTCTTCAGTCTTTCCAGAAAACATACATCCTGAAATTACTTCAATCCACCCGGTGCGTTCGCGGTCTGGCTGGCTTCCAATGCGAGGTTCAATAAACATGAACTAAATTTAGAAGTTAGTAAGCAAATCTGCGGTATGAAAACTATAAAAAGCCACCATACCATTTAAACTGTTGCCGTAACGGTTGTAAGAATAGTCAAAAAAATTACCAGATCAATAAATTTAATACACGGCCGTTCGACAGAAAGACTGTTTACGTTATTGATTATCATTAACTTTACCCATTGATAAGCGATCACCTTATGGACGAAAAGATAAGCCTTGAATCGATCTCCCGCTACAGCGAAGCATACACCGAAAAGGTGTTAAAAAATTTCTTTGCCTCAAAAGATAAAATAACTGGCGCTGAGGTCTTGTCACTTTGCAATGTTCAGCAGGTCAATCTTTTTGTAGTACGTGATCTTTTTAAAAGCTGGAAAGAGGAAACGAGAAAATTAAAAAGCCCTTATTTTGATTACGAAAGCCCGGAGGTTAAGGAAGCATTCGAAAACTTAATGGAACGATTATCGAACAACATCGCAATCAATCAAGTACACTTTGGGCCACTTCTGAAAAAAGCGGTTGATGAAACACTCCTCGCGGTCTTTAATCCGTACGATTTTTTCTCCCTGATTATTTCGGGACAACACAACAAACTTGAAGTAGTTGCTTTCAAGGAAGAAATAAAGTATCTAAAAATAAATAAGGCGCCCTTAGAACGTTTACTGGAAAAACTACTGGAAAAGAATGTTACGGAAATTTCCGGAAATGAGGCCTTTGCTATTCTCGATCAGATTTTGGAGGAAGTAAATTTCAATCCAGAAGATGTCGATTCATACCTTGAAAAATTTTCCGCTGTAGTACCTCTCGACGCAAACAAGTTCTACGTCGAGAAAAACGCTGAGCCAAAAAATATTCCTGTTGCAGCCAGCAAAACGTCGCATGAATTTGTAACGCCGAATCATCAACAGAGCGCAGATAAGGAGCAAGCAAAGGCACCCTCTTTAAATGACAGTCTCAACAAACAAACGAAGACCACGTTAGCCGACAATTTTCAAAAGATCGCCAAAATCAAGGACAGCCTAACCATCAACCAAAAATTCATGTTTACCAAAGTACTTTTCCATGGCGACTTTGAATTGTTTAGTAAAGCTATCGAACAGCTCGACCGACAGGACAATATGAAAGGTGCCATGCGGTACCTCGAGCATGAGCACGCATCTACATGGGATAAAGAAAGTGAAGAGTTTCATGAGTTCATGGAACTGATTGAAAAACGATTCGCTTAGATTCTTTTCAACCAAGTTCCTACATCCATTACCGACTACATCCGTTGCAGCACCTGTGAACGGTGTATATCCAGTTTCAGGAGGATAAAAAGTAAGATTGTAAAACCCCACAAACCCGAACCGCCATAGCTGAAGAATGGAAGCGGGATTCCTATAACCGGAAAGAGGCCAATAGTCATACCGATATTAACGGCAAAGTGAAAAAAGAATATGCACGCAACGGCGTAGCCATATACTCTGGCAAATCTATTTTTCTGCCGTTCCGCCAGGAAAATCACCCGCAGCATCAACCCTATAAATAATGCCATGGTGAATAAACTCCCGAGCCATCCGTGCTCCTCGCCGATAGTACAAAAGATAAAGTCAGTACTCTGTTCAGGTACAAAGTCGAACTTGGTCTGCGTGCCTTTCAAAAAACCTTTACCCGTAAAACCACCGCTTCCTATAGCAATTTTGGATTGCGTTACATTCCAGCCGAATCCAAGGGGATCGGCGTCCGGATTAATCAAAGCTTTGACACGATTTTGCTGGTGAGGTTTAAGTACATTGTTTACAACGTAGTCGACGCTTACGATCACACCGCAAACCAATAACGCCGCGGCTGTAAGTACACTGATACGTTTCAGTTTTTTTCTTCCTAACATGATCGCCGAAACAAGAATTACTCCAATACCAATGAATAAATATTTCTCGTCAACCAACAGCGTCAATATAAAGATGATGGCGGCGATGATGCCCATAATAATTAACATTGGCGACATTCCCTCTCTGAAGTATACGACCGTAAAAACCGTAAAAACCAACGCAGTCCCTGTATCTTTTTGCAAAAGGATCAGCAGCATCGGTACGCCAATCATCACGAACAAAATTACTTGATTTCTAAGCTGATCCATTTTAAAACCAACAGAGCCCATATACTTCGCTACAGCCAATGCTGTTGCAAATTTCGCGAACTCAGAAGGTTGTACGCCAAAGGAGCCGACCCCAAGCCATGCCTTATTTCCGCCGACCTCTTTACCAATGATGGGCACCAAGAGCAACAAAAACATAATGAAACCATAAATCACATAGCCAAACGTCTCATAAAACCGCATGTCCATAATCAGGATGCCCATAATGATGATGACAGCACCAGCAATAAAAAGGAGCTGTCGTCCAGAATTTAGTTGCAAGCTAAAAATGGAAATTTGAGCGGACTGATCGTACGTAACGGCGTAGATGTTCAGCCAACCCATGAATACAATACTTGCATACAATGCGACTGTAACCCAGTCCATTTTATACGATATGATCTCCTGGTTTCTCACTTAAGTATCAGTTCAAAAATTTTCCGCGCAAAACATATTCTTCTATCTGTGGCCGCTTGGTGGCGCCATACAAATATTTTTCAATTATCAGAGTCGCTATCGAGGCAGCAGCCCGCGCTCCTTGTCCAGAAAATTCAACATACACCGAGACGGCTATCTTTGGATTTTCTTTCGGCGCATAAGCAATAAAAACCGAATGA
>DASQTN010000689.1:0-3026 GCA_035641895.1 Chryseolinea sp.
ATAAAATACCAGAACCGCGGTAAGGTTGTAATAACTGTAAGTAGTAAAACCGCCGTAAAAGCGATGACCAACAAAAAAAGATAGGCAGATCTTGTATTGGGGACAATATGGCTTCCGTTGAAATATTCCAGGATTGCATAACTATCGCCGGGAACATTTAAGATAAATGGTCCCAGTCGAAACTCATGCACGGTTGTCTCCACTATTTTTTGTTCCTGAAATTTTTCCCAATGAATTACTCCATCAGCACCTTGGAAATATCCAAGCCACAAAAAAAGAATTGTAAGTAAGAAAACTGCTCCGACTGTCAGCAGCAGTGACCGGTAGGCGGGTATCCAGGATTTCCAGAAAAGGACTGAATGCATAACTCCGAAAATAACTGCAAGCTAATGGAATGAAGCGATTATTCTAATAACTTTAGCCACCACACCATCGAATTGCTAAGTGGTTAATAGGAATTTCAATTTCACCTTTAACAATGCCAACGCAAAAAGTCGATAAAATTTTTAAACCTATCGAACGCTTCCTGCACAGTGAGAGCACAGCTGGTATTGTCTTGTTGATAAGCGCTGTAATAGCAATGATTTGGGCGAATACCGCATGGCATGATTCTTACCATCATTTGTGGGAGTATAACATATCAATTTATGTGGGAGACTATGGAATTAACAAGACTTTACACGAATGGATTAATGATGGGTTAATGGCCATGTTCTTTTTTGTCATAGGCCTCGAACTGAAACGTGAGATTATGGCTGGCGAACTGTCGGATATGGGAAAGGCAATGCTCCCGCTGATAGCAGCATTCGGCGGTATGGTCCTGCCCGCTCTAATTTATTTTATTTTTAATCCGACTGGATCAACAAGCAACGGATGGGGGATTCCTATGGCAACCGATATCGCTTTTGCTTTGGGCATCATGTCGCTCCTTGGAAAACGTGTGCCGCTTTCGTTGAAGATATTCTTAACGGCCCTTGCTATAGCTGACGATATCGGCGCTGTGTTGGTCATTGCGTTTTTTTATACGTCGAATATTTCGATGATAAGTCTTGGCCTCGGAGGGCTTTTTTTAGCAGTACTTCTGGGTGCGAACTATCTCGGCGTAAGAAGTACCTTGTTCTACGGAATAGTTGGGATCGGTGGCCTATGGCTGGCCTTTTTAATGTCCGGCGTCCATGCCACCATAGCAGGCGTATTGGCGGCATTCGCAATTCCAGCGCGCACGAAAATTGACGAGGAAAAATTTATTCAGATTCTCGAAGATCAACTTCAACAGTTTCATGCCATACCACCCAACGATGTTACTTTGCTGGAGCCGGCCCAATACAAGGTGATTGAAAAGATTAACCGGCTTACTCATGCGGCAGGTACACCGTTGCAAAAACTGGAATATCAGTTACACTCCTGGGTGTCGTACCTCGTCATGCCCTTGTTTGCGTTTTCAAACTCTGGTATTACGCTGCAAGCAGGTTTTTTAAGGGACATCTTCTCAAGCAATATCACGCTAGGAGTATTGATGGGATTACTCGTGGGTAAATTTTTCGGCATACTAATTTTTTGCTGGGCAGCCGTTAAACTGAAAATTGCTTCCTTACCCCAAGGAATAACATGGTGGCAACTTATGGGGGTTGCCCTTTTGGCGGGGATTGGATTTACAATGTCATTGTTTATTACAACCCTTGCGTTTGATGATGCCAAGTCAATAACAGACGCCAAACTCGGAATTTTTGTTGCGTCAATTATAGCAGGAGTGGCCGGTTACTTTGTGTTGAAAAAAGCTTCTACTATTCCAAAACCTTAGGAACTCGGAAATAATCTGAATCTTTTTTCGGCGCATTCTTTAAGGCTCTCTCGTGACTCAGGTGTTCCTTCACCTCATCTTCCCTCAAAACATTGATTTCATGGCTCATCGTGGTCAACGGCTCAACGTTGTCGGTATCTACTTCCTTCAACTTTTCTACCCAATCAACGATGGCAGTCATGTCTTTCATCATTTTTTCGGCGTCTTTTTCATCGAACTCAAGCCGTGACAGGTGGGCAATTTTATCCAACAACGCGCGATCAATTTTCATTGGTTCTCATTTAATTTTGTACAAACGATTTCGGCTATGAATACGTGATATAAGTACTCAACATTTCCGCCTTTAAATTCTTTTTCAGTTCACTGTCAATTACATGGTAAACCTTTTCTTTTAAGGCATCCAGATCTTTAATCGTGAGCTGAGAAGTTTCGATAGGCTCATGAAAGATTACTTTTAACGGATGCCAACGCAAGAGGAATTCATCAGGGGGCAAAATTATCCAATTAAATGGAATGGTGACAGGCACTATCGGAATTTGTTTCTCGATGGCGACGCGAAAAGGACCATCCTTAAATTTCGATAATACAGGTTCTTTTTCAGTAATAATCCCTCCTTCCGGATAGATTATCAGGCTCTTTCCTTCGTCGATTGCCCGCGCTGATTTCTCTAAGGATGCATATCGACTTTTCAGTTTTGTGCGGTCGACAGTGATATGCAATTTGCTATACATATATCCAAACAATGGCACTTTCGACATTTCACTTTTTCCTACAAAAATGGTGTTATGCGAAGAAAGCCCCACGGAGGGAATGTCGAGATAGGAAAAATGATTTGGACAAAATATGTATTGCTTTTTCCGATCGAGTTTTGCCCGATTTTCTGTTTGAAATGGGATGAAAATGAAGAGGAATAACAGGCGTGCCCACCACCTGTTAATAATGCCAACCAGTTGAAATTGTTTGGGAAACAGAATCGGGATGAGCAGAAATGGTAATAGAATCAGGAACAACGCTATAAAGACAACGACACCGTAAGCTGTATAAATGACCCGCAATAACTTCATGTTATAAAAATAGCAAGATAAAAAGGCATCGGAAGAAAAAGTTTTATTGGCAAATAAGGCGTGAATCAATTGTTTACTTGAATCAAGCTCGTCGGACTCCCACTCGCCCTAGCGATCCCGTCATGTTGAGCCTGCAAGCCGCTGGAAGTTACTGAACGTTC
>DASQTN010000690.1:0-3959 GCA_035641895.1 Chryseolinea sp.
AGCGGCGATATCTCCCGATGAGACACCAGCTTTCTGCAAGCATGCCTTAGTGCTTTTTACGACGTGCTCCCACCACATTTCAGGGTCTTGTTCCGCCCAACCCGGCTTCACCGCTAGCATGGCCATCTCCTCGCTCGGTGATTGCGCCGATGCGGCCGCTTGGCCAGTTTCAGCGTCGACGAGTGATGCCTTGACTGAGGAACTTCCTAAATCATAACCCAATAAGTAGCGAGCCATAGTATAGTTGCGTGTCTTGTGTAAAAGATTAATACTTATAGTAAATTTGACTACAAGGTAATTAAAATTTTATATTTGGCAACGATTGTTCGCAGCTTAAAGCTCAAAGCACAAAGCTTAAAGCAGTGCACCAACTAGCTTTCTGCCAAACTTTATGCTTTATACTTTAAGCTTTAAGCTAATAAAATGACACCTGACTCCATCATTGAAGCCCTTTCCATCGACTGCTTAATCTTTGGATTCAAAAAGAGTGAATTAGACATTCTCCTCGTGCAGCATGGCGAAGGAATTAGCAAGGGCAAATGGGCGTTGCCTGGCGGATGGATCAAATACAACGAGGGAATGGATGAGGCGGCGACCCGCATATTGAAAGATCTCACGGGTATCTCAAATGTTTACCTGGAGCAGTTGGAAGCTTTTGGAAATTTAGACAGGTATCCGACAAAAAGAGTAATCACCATCGCTTACTACGCCTTGATCAAACATGAAGACTATACGCTGCAGGCCGGTTTCACCGCGGCGGATGCTAAGTGGTTTAAAGTGAGCAGCGTTCCAGAACTACCCTACGATCACGCAAAAATATTAAAGCAAGGGTTGAACTATCTCAAACACAAAGTAAGACATGAACCGATAGGATTCAGCCTCCTGCCAAAAAAATTTACGCTGCTGCAGCTTCAAGAGTTATACGAAGCGCTCCTGAATGAAAAATTGGATAAACCCAATTTTCGAAGAAAGTTGATGAATATGAATCTGCTGGTTGCGTGTAAAGAAAAACAAACGGCCGTTTCTCATCGCGCAGCGAATCTTTACCGCTTTGATAAAAAAATATATGATAAGCTTACAGAAAAGGGATTCACCTTCGAGTTATAATTTTCAGTTTCGAGTTTCAAGTTTAAAGTTGGATGAAGTTCGAAGTTTGAGGTTCGAGGTTAAATCGCTTTAAGATTTAGATCAATAGTTTTACGCCTTACTACTTACCTCTTACTTCTTACTTCTTACTAATTACCACTTACGACATCTTAACCCCGATACCACTTACGCCACCTTCCGACCTGGCGACCGATTACCTGATTGCCGATTACTTATTCTTCACCACCCATCGCATCATATTTATCCAGGTAGGGTGATAATCTGTCCGTTTTAATATCCCGTTCAAAATGGGCTGGATTTTTTTTAGACCAAATTCTATAAATGCCTGACGCTCGGAAATTTGTCTAGATTGACTTGCCAAATAGGTGCTGAAATCTTCCTTCCACCCTTTAACATTAAAAGAGAATTTTTCTTCGAGAATAGTCCATATTTTTTGGATATGAACCTCTTCAAATGAATTTTCTACGTCCCGTGGCAATCTTACCATAACTAACTATATTAGTTAAGCAAAGATAATACAAACTAATTAAATTGGATATAGTTTTCTGATGTTTTGAAACTACTTTTAAATCAAGAGTTTCAATGCTCTATGGCTTTTGCTCCACGGTAGCTGCCTTGGCGGGCAGTACCTGTTGTAGGAGTAATGAGATACCAATTACAGCGCCGCATCCGATAACATTGTACAGCAAAAAAGCGATGTCGGTATAACGGTAGCAATACACGACGATACATTCAGACAAAATCGCTGCCCAAAAAACAGCAGTACCTCCTATTCGCTTGATATAAAATGCGACCAGAAAAATTCCAAGGAGTGTTCCATAGTATAGTGATCCCACAATATTCACAAACTGAATCAAGTTCTCGGCAAAACTCGCCAGCATAGCGAAAATCATAGCCAAAACAGCCCAGCCTATCGTAAACCAACGAGACGCTTTCAAATAATGTGCGGATGAAGCGTCCTTGTTTATGGATCGTTTATAAACATCAATGGACGTTGTTGAAACCAGTGCATTCAACTCGCCTGCCATAGATGACATAGCAGCTAAAAAAATTACAGCGAGCAACAAACCAATAATCCCATTCGGCAAATAGCTCAACACAAAATTTAGAAAAATGTAATCACGATCTTGTGTCTTTGCATTAGGAATTGCTTTTTCAATGATTTTTTTCATGTCATTGCGTAAAGCACCCTCCTCACTCTGAAATACCTTTACCCGATCTACATGTCGCTTAATTTGTTCTTCATCGTCCTGCTGAATGGCCTTGACCATTTCGTCGACCGCGATTCGTTTTTTGGAATAGACTTCAGAAAATTGTTCTTCTATGAATCGCACAGAGTCGGCCATTGGCGTATCTAATGCCCTATCACGTAACTCCTGATTGTAGAAAACCGGAGGCTGAAAAAAGAGGTAAAAGACAAATACGAGAACGCCGATGAACAAAATGATAAACTGCATGGGGATCTTAAGCAGACCATTAAACATAAGTCCCAATCTGCTTTCCGTGATGGAGACACCGCCCAAATATCGGCCAACCTGCGACTGATCCGTTCCAAAATATGACAAGAACAAAAATATACTGGCGAGTAAACCAAACCACATATTGTAGCGATCTTTTGATATTAGATCCACCTTTTGCCAAAGGCTTAATTCACTGACGGAACTTACACCTTCCGGTAAATTACTCTCGATGTTCGCAGGCAGGAAATTGATCATATTAAATTTCCCTAACAGCCCCGCGATTTGAATGCTGTCTCCAAAGGAGACGTTATCAGGTAATTTATATAATGCAATAAGTCCGGCGACGATCATGCTTGTCATTACCACGGCCAGCTGCTGGCGTTGGGTCAGGCTTACCGCTTTCGTTCCCCCCGACGTCACATAAATGATAACTAATGTTCCGATTAAAAATGTCGTGATGGCTACTGGCCAATGCAAGATGGTGGATAATATCAAGGACGGAGCAAATAGTGTGATACCTGCGGATACTCCACGACCAATCAAAAACAAAAATGCGGCTAGCGAGCGCGTTTTTGCATCAAAGCGAGTCTCCAAATATTCGTACGCCGTAAAAACTTTTAGGCGATAGTATATCGGAACCATGGTGACCGAAATAATAACCATGGCGATAGGCAAACCGAAATAAAACTGAATGAAGCGCATCCCATCCTCCATTCCCTGACCTGTGGTAGAAAGAAAAGTTATAGCACTGGCTTGCGTTGCCATGATCGAAACACCGATCATCCACCACTTCATAGAATTATCACCTTTCAGATAGCCTTCCATGGTAGCCGTCTTTCTCGTCTTCCACGTGCCATATAGCACGATGAACAAGACCGTTGTAAAAAGAACAATCCAATCCAGGTAATTCATTCTAATTAATTTGATAACGTGATGATGTCATTACCGTCATGGTCAGCCCTTAAACGACGTTGTTAACCAGTAAAAAAGAAAAATTTGAAGCACCAGCACACCGAGCAAAAGGTAGTACCAGCCGCGCCATGATTTAAAAATAGGAGGCTTATCATCGAGGTGAGTCTTACTCATATCTTAGCAGTCGTCGTGGGATTTATTACAGAACAAGGTCAGCTCTTAGGTTTTTTTAACTTGCCCGTTGATACAATATTTGCGAATAGTTTATAAGCGCCGGGAACACCTTCAGGGAGCTGTCGAAAAAATGATAGACCTGTGTAGATGTAATGTCCTTCACCGTACTTAGCAATCAACAGGCCGCCATCTTTTGCCGTTTCCCCTGGATCATTCATCGACAATACGGTTTCATAATTCGAATCCCATTTATCAGGAAAGTATAAGCCACGCTCCTGAACCCAGCCCTCGAAGTCCTTTTCAGAT
>DASQTN010000691.1:0-4543 GCA_035641895.1 Chryseolinea sp.
GGACTTGGTTGTACAATCACTATCAGGATAAATTATATTTAATACTTCTTGCAAAAGAAGGAATTTTCAAATAGACCTGACGTTATTTCTGATACTCAATTTTAGTAACCTTCCAGACAAACTCACCCGCATCTGTTTTCACGACTGCTTCATCACCCACTTCTTTTTTCATCAGGGCGCGTGCCATGGGCGAATCTATAGAGATATAATCTTTGGTATCAAAAATCTCATCGTAACCGACTATACGGAAGCGTTTTTTTTGACCTTTGTCATTTTCAATTTCTACCCACGCACCAAACAGTACTTTGCCTTCCTGGAAAGGGGAATAATTTACAACTTTCAAATCATCAATACATTTGCGTAAGTAGAGCACCCGCCGGTCAATTTCGCGCAACCGCTTCTTATTGTAATGATAATCTGCATTTTCGGAACGATCTCCAAGGCTTGCCGCCCACGATACTTTTTGCGTGGTGTCCGGCCGTTCAACGCGCCACAAATGATCTAACTCAGCTTTTAACTTTTCTAAACCTTCTTGGGTAATTAAGGACGTTTTCATGGTTCTTGATCGTGGAGCAATGCGTGCCACCGACATTTAGGCTAATAATATTTATAGTGGTCTTTATTCAATAGCCTTAATAAATTTCGCTGGAATTCCGCCAAAGATACTATTTGCAGGAACATCCTTATTCACGACCGCACCGGCAGCAACAATTGAATTTTTTCCAATAGTAACGCCAGGCAATATTGTTGCACCTGCCCCAATCCAAGCATTTCGTTTGATCAATATAGATTTTAGATCAAGATATTTTCGTTTCGCAGGATCTACAGGGTGGTTCTCTGTGATCAGATTTACTTTTGGGCCGATCTGTACGTCATCTTCAATGGTTATTCCTCCGAGATCGAGAAACGTACATGCATGGTTGATGAAAACGTTTTTACCTAGGGTAATGTGCCTTCCAAAGTTCGTATGGAATGGAATAAAAATCGTCGTGCTTTTATCAATTTTACTTTGAATAATCTCACTCAATCTCTCGCGCACTTCATCGATAGTCGTCGAAGCATTTAATGCGGGTGATAGTTTTTGTGCACGGAAAACGACCTGCCAGGCGTCACCCATTTCATCATTACGGATAATACCACCGGCAAGCATTCGTTGAAAAATATCTATCTTCTCTGACATCGAAAGGTTGTGATTTAAACTTCTGCGGGTCGCAGTGACATAGGATTTGTTCCAGTGATACGCTTGAAGAAATTGTTGAAATATGTTGGGTACTCGAATCCTAACGAGTATGCAATATCAGCCACATTCCAGTCGGTGTGAAGAAGCAATGCTTTGGCTTCACTGGCAATCCGTTCACTAATGTGCGTGGTAGTTGATTTGCCTGTCGTTTCCTTAACTGCTCTGTTGAGATAGTTGACATGCAAATTCAAATTGCTGGCATAATCCTGAGCCGTGCGTAATTGAAGCGGGCGATCGGTACTTTCAATAGGGAATTGCCTTTCCAACAGTTCAAGGAAAACATTCGTGATTCTGTGTGCGGCATTCTTAACCTGGTCAAAATCTTCAGCGGGTTGAAGCTTCAACGCTTCGTGAATAATAAGATTAACATAGTTTCGAATGAGATCATCTTTGAAAGCATAGTTAGTACTTTGTTCTTTGATCATGTTTTGAAAAATTCCATTCAGAAACTCGCGCTTCTCTTCAGAGATGTGGAAGATCGGTGTTCCCCCAATTTTAAATAGTGATGACTGTTGCAAGCTTTCTGAGCGATCTGATGGTTTGTAAAAGTCTTCAGAGAACAAACAAGTATAGCCAACATAACTCCTTGAAATTGTTTCCCATGAATATGGAACATTTGGATTAGCAAAGAACAAGATCGTGCCCTTCATGACATAGCTCCGATCAGCATAATTGATAATACTTTCTCCAGTCGTGAGACATACTTTGTAAAAATCTTTCCGGCTATAATTTCGCACGCCGTGTGAATCGTCCTCGATCTGGAAAGCATTGAAGCCTTTGAGTTTTAGCTCGTTGTTAAAAGCTGAGACTGATCGTTCGTTTACCTTTTGCTCCATTATAAATTCATTTACTAGGTTTCTCTATTTTCTATTTGAAGACTGGACACGACTCTTCCTTGCGACCCGACCCCCTCACATGCGCCCTCTACAGTTTTCAAAATCTTTTCAGCGGATTTTTCGGTGCACAAATCTACGCCTCATAACACAATCATCAATTAAGAAATTCACTCATTCTATTAAGATTATCAAACTTAAGAAATCCGGAAGTTGAGATATGACACTCTGCAAACGTATAAAGCGGCCATGGTGCTCAATATGCCCAAAAACGCCTTTTTAAGTTCAAAACTAGATCTTCACAATTCTACCTGTGGATAAACAGGTTTGAAATTCTTAACAATCGGTTTGATTTTCTTTAACCGAACGCTGTCTGATCACACCAACTTTGTGTAAGTAAATCAAAACAAAAAAAGCATGAAAGCGATAGCAACGTTAACGGCTCTGTCCTTACTAATATTTGGACAAGTCAATTCACAAAATAGAAGGGAAATATCAAATCAAGGGAAAGAAAATATGAGTGATAAAAATCAAGAGCAAGAACATTATACCTTTCAACTTAGCGATAAGGTTACACGCGAAAAAGTGACTTTCAAAAACCGCTATGGAATCTCATTGGCTGGAGATTTATACCTTCCTAAGAATCACGGTGGAAAGTCTTTAGCCGCTCTTGCAATCAGCGGGCCATTTGGTGCAGTCAAGGAACAATCGTCCGGACTCTATGCACAAAACATGGCAGAGCGAGGTTTTGCTGCACTGGCCTTCGACCGTTCCTACACAGGCGAAAGCGGTGGTCAACCTCGGCATGTAGCATCACCTGATATCAATACGGAAGATTTTAGTGCGGCGGTAGATTTTCTCGGACTGCAAAAAAATATTGACAGAAACCGAATTGGTATCATTGGCATCTGCGGATTCGCTGGCATGGGATTGAATGCTGCGGCCGTTGATAAACGCATAAAAGCGGTAGCGACTACAAGCATGTATAACATGAGTCGTGTGATGGCAAATGGGTACTTCGATGCTCTTACCCCTGATCAACGCGCAAAATCACTGGAGCAACTTGGCGAACAGCGTTGGAAAGATGCTGAGACAGGAACTTACGCGGCAAGCTCCAACAATTTGCCAGAGAAATTAAAAGGCAACGAACCCCAATTTGTAGTGGACTATTTCAATTACTATAAAACAGCGCGTGGTTTTCATTCGCGTTCCATCAATTCGAACGGTTCCTGGACAGCTACTACACCTGTGTCTTTTATGAATATGCCGTTGTTGACTTACATTAAAGAAATATCTCCGCGTCCGGTTTTGATAATCGCTGGCGAAAAAGCACATTCACGCTATTTAAGTGAAGACGCTTACAAAGCTGCAGCCGAGCCAAAAGAATTAATGATTGTACCGAATGCCGCTCACGTAGATTTGTATGACCGACGTAATATTATTCCGTTTGATAAGCTGGAACGGTTTTTTCGGGAAAATCTTAAATCAGAATCAATCCCGAAGCCAACGGAGCTGATTGAAAGTAATTAAATTAACAAACCAATTGAAAAGCGATCGGTTTATATTAGTCCAACATTAATTAAAGAACTTAACATGGAAGCAGTAAGAACAACAGCAGAAGGGGCAACACAGGTTGCTACTAAAAATGTAAAAGCATTCGGAACAGAAGCAGCAAACGCTGAACTGAACCAATTAAAGATACAACGGAGAAAGCCAACAGCACACGATGTAGAAATTGAAATTTTGTACTGTGGTGTTTGTCATTCTGATCTTCATACAGCCAGAAATGAATGGCATGGCACCATCTATCCCTGCGTTCCCGGTCATGAGATTGTGGGGAAGATTGTAAGTACTGGGAGTAATGTGAAAAAGTTCAAAGTAGGCGATGTTGGCGCAGTCGGATGTTTGGTCGATAGCTGCCGAGAATGTCAATACTGCAATGAAGGATTGGAACAATATTGTGATGCCAGACAAGTACAAACATACAATTCTCTTGATCCTTACCTTGGAACTGCAACATATGGTGGCTATTCAGAAAGTATCGTCGTTCACGAAGACTTTGTACTAAGTGTTCCCAAAAATCTGGATCTCGCAGCCACTGCTCCTCTCCTTTGCGCAGGCATTACAACCTATTCCCCTCTTAAACATTGGAAAGTTGGCCCCGGTAAGAAAGTTGGAGTTGTTGGTTTAGGTGGTCTTGGTCATATGGGCGTTAAACTCGCGAAAGCAATGGGTGCTGAAGTCATCGTTTTCACAACCTCCCATTCGAAAATCGAAGATGCAAAACGGCTGGGTGCTGACGATGTGGTTCTTTCCACCGACAAGGATGAAATGGCACGCTATACGGGCAAGCTTCATTTCGTACTCGATGCCGTCTCTGCACAGCATGACATCAATATGTATCTAAGTCTGTTACGGGTCGATGGTTCATTAACATTGGTTGGGGCACCGGAGCATCCGCTTCCGGTTG
>DASQTN010000692.1:0-4062 GCA_035641895.1 Chryseolinea sp.
ATTGAAATCTTTTTGAAATCTTCAACCACAGCGGAATCAGACTCATATTTAAAGAAATCTTGTCCGGTCATTGCTTTTTCGACACGCGTGAAAAATGAAGTCTTATCCGGGCTGCTAATACCTATGCGCACATGAAGCGAATCGTTTGGTGTTCGAATGGCATTCAATACAAAT
The DNA here is from genome assembly GCA_035641895.1 of Chryseolinea sp. Lineage (GTDB taxonomy): Bacteria > Bacteroidota > Bacteroidia > Cytophagales > Cyclobacteriaceae > Chryseolinea. The sequence continues at coordinate 175 of DASQTN010000692.1, forward strand.
TCATTTGGTTCAACACTTTTAGAAAGCCACTGCACATTTTCCGGAAGCGATGGGCGTCTACCGCTAAATCCTTCGGCGTAATTATAGGCCACAACAATTGCCTCACTAACCGAGTGCTTTTTTAATTCAGATAAGATATTCCAGTAGTTGATTTTTTTGTTGTTTGAAATACCATAAGATAATTCGTGAAATTCCTTAGTTAAAGATCTCGCTTCAAACCCTTCTCGCTTCAAGCTGTCAATGAAGTCAGTAAATTGTTTATCGCGGTTCATTGGTGGTTCTATCAATACCCATTTGCGTGAAGATTCTAATCCTTGCAAACGGAAGCCACTGAGATATAATATCAGGAGTGTTATAAGTGAACATCGTAGTAGCAGCAAAACTATTTCATTAAGCCGAATACTTTTGAATTGCTTCGAGCTTGTTTCTTCGAGGTGCCGTATACTTCCGATCTTAATTATTTTACCTTCGCGACGGCTCAGCAAGTGAATGCCAACAGGGACAAGTAACGCCGTAAGTCCCCATAACCATATCGGATTTAGAATCTGCATTTAACGAATAAGAAGTTTACGAATTTTTAGGAAATCACGAAGTGAATTTTCAAATGCGTCGTCAAGTCGGATTAACTGATAACTGATTTTACGTTCGTGCAGCCACAGGCGTGACTGTTTGATCCAAGTCTCCACCCGGCCTATGTATTCCAGCCGTTGGGCAGTGGTTTCAACTCTTCGTACGGTTTTGCTTTCAAGATCCTGGAATGTGAATGATCCATCGTAATCGAATTTCATTTCATGTTCACCCATGATGTGAAATACAATAACCTCATTTCTAGGAGTCTTCAGTCTGGCTATAAAAGTTAACAAGTCGTTATCATCATCATATAAATCCGTCATAAAGACTATCATTTCCTTTCCATGTCGGTTAAAAAGATGCTCAATTGAATCTTTCTTCTCCCAGGTTCCCTCAGGTTTTACATCAATCAATGTGTTTAAGAAACGTAAAAATTGTTGATGCTCGGAACGAGGTTCAACGATATGGGTGTGCTTATTGTTAACGGTGTACAGACCGAACGAGTCACTTTGTTTGCGGGCAAGGTAAGCTAGCACAGCCGTTAGCACTTTCGTGTATTGTAGTTTGCTGAGATTCCCCTCTGTATATGACATCGAGTTGCTGGCATCGATCATGAATTTCACGGTGATATTTGTTTCGATCTCAGCTTGTTTGATGTAATAGCGTTCGGAACGGGCATACATCTTCCAGTCCAGTTGTCGAAGGTCGTCGCCCGGTTCGTAGTTTCTATATTGGCTAAACTCTTGACCCGAGCCAATGGTTTGGCTTTTATTGCTTCCACTCATGAAGCCTTCAACAATAACGCGCGCTATCAATTCCATCCCGTTGATGGAGTTAAGAATCTCAGGTTTCAACAATTCTTTAATCTGCGCGTTCATAATAGTAATAATAGTCAGAGCACTCAGAATGGTGCGACTACCTTTTAAAGCGGTCCGACCACTTTTGTCATTTCGATAATCTTTTCTGTTACCTGATCTGAGGTGACACCTTCAGCCTCGGCTTTAAAGTTCATAAGAATTCTATGGCGCAATACGGGGAATGCTACCGTCTTAATGTCTTCGAGCGTAACTGAAAAATTTCCACGAAGCAGCGCGCTGGCTTTCGCTGTCAGGATCATAGCTTGTCCTGCCCTCGGGCCGGCGCCCCATCGAACCCAATCTGTAACGAATTTCGCTTGACCCTCCGCTGGCCGGGTACGTCGTACTATTGAATTCACAGTCTCAATCAGATCACCGCTAATATGCACTTCGCGTACCAACTTTTGCGCTTCGGAAATAGTAGTTCCGTCGATGACTTTTTCAATCGATGTATGTTTGGTTCCAGTTGTCGTTTCTAAAATCATCCGTTCGTCGTCGGCGGAAGGATAATCGATTTTTATATAAAGTAAAAAGCGATCGAGTTGCGCCTCCGGCAGTGGAAACGTTCCAGCTTGTTCAATGGGATTTTGAGTCGCAAGAATAAAAAAAGGTTTTTCCAACGGATAGGTTACACCAGCATATGTGACCGCAAACTCCTGCATAGCCTCCAACAAGGCGGACTGTGTTTTCGGAGATGTGCGATTAATTTCATCTGCCAATATAATGTTTGAGAACACAGGACCTTTGTTGAACTTGAAGAAACGTTTGCCAGTGGAGTGGTCTTCTTCTAATATTTCCGTCCCGATAATATCCGAGGGCATAAGGTCCGGAGTGAACTGAATTCTGCGAAAACGTAAATCGATCGCTTCAGCAAGCGTGCGTATCATCAGGGTTTTGGCAAGTCCTGGCACACCTTCGAGCAATGCATGCCCTCCCGCAAGAAAGGTTATAAGCAGTTGGTTAATAGTTTCGTCCTGACCTACAATACTCTTTTTTATTTCAAGCTTTAAGGATTTCAGCTTCGAAATAATTTCCAGTACATTTTGTTCGGTGGTTTTCAAAGTCGAAAGTCGGTGGTCCATAATCGATAATTATTGTGGCAACGTCTGCAGTTCCACGGTTCATCTCAAGTCGTCGCTGAATTTAAAGAATAAATTTATCCAAACAGCTTAACATTACAGGTTTTCAAAAGATCCTAGACCGTTCCGAAAGTTTTAAACTTTCGGAACGGTGGATTGGGAGCATTTTAACTTTCGGAAAAGTGTATTTAAATCGATATCCGTCTATTCCGCGACAACGTTTCCCAATATTTAACCAACGCATGGTCTTCCACAATTGCTGTTTGATCGTGGAGTGCGATAGTAGGGCATACGTGGTATGGAATACCATATAGAACATCGCCTACCTGATATTCATTTTCACCATCGACTTGCAGAACCATGTGCTCTTCGCTGTGGCCAATGGGTTTCAGGTTTGATGCATTCAAAAACGAAATGCGTTCCCCTAAGCTATTTTCAGAAGCGACGGATTTGTGACCGAGATCGATACAAATAATATTCGGTGCTGGCCTGGAAATAACACGGGTGACGATGACCGCTGCGTTCAGATATTGCTGTTCAGAAAGAATCTGCTGATAGCCTTTATCCCAGTAAACAAAAGTGCCGGGTGAACATTCAATTTCTTTTCTTTTAGAATGTATGGAGAAGGTGGGCGAACCACCAGCAACAATGGTAAGCTTCTTGCCTTTCGTTGAAAGTATTTTTTGCTGCAGATCCGTTATTCTTGAAAATGCTTCGTCACATCGCGTTTTACGAATGTTGTAGTCTACGTCTCTAATGTGACCATCGTACGCATGAAGGCCCACTACCTGTATTCCTTCTAATGGTTCACAGTTCACATAAAGACTATAAGCACTTTCGGGAACAACGCCGGTCCTATTCATACCAACATTCAAGTCAATGTATACAGACATTGCGCGGTCGGCCTTCAAAAATATCTCAGAAAGACCGGAGGCTGTCTCATGGTTATCAATGAGACAAGAGAATGTTGTGCCCGAAAATTTTTGGACAAGGCTAAAAAGACGTTTTGCTTTTGGGCCGACTGGTTGATACGCCAGCAAAACGTCAGGTGCACCTGCGAGGGCAAGCATTTCAGCTTCGGCAATGGTAGCGCACTTAAACTTTTTTATCCCAGCTTCGAGCATCAGGCTCGTCACCTCAGGTGATTTGTGTGTTTTAATATGTGGACGAAGTCTCGAAACGTCGTCAATACTTTCAATCAGTGTTTTAATATTTTTCTTGACGCGTTCTAAATAGACAGCGACGGCCGGTGTATCCAGGCTGTCGATATTATTGATTTTATACCATTCATTCTCCGCCATTTCATTCTAGACTTTTAAAACTTTAAGAAGGAGTACGTAATTCAAAAAGGGCCTCTATTTCAACAGGGATATTGTCTGGAA
>DASQTN010000693.1:0-3434 GCA_035641895.1 Chryseolinea sp.
CCCGCCACTGATCTGAAGCTTTCACTTAATCCATCGATATTAGAATTGGCCGTGTTAAGCGTCTTATTAAGGATCGCCGGAGTATTCTGTAAACGAAGAAACATAGTGTCAATCCGTGAGGTATTTCTCGCTAAACCTTCAAGAATGGTATTGAGATTTTGTAATGTAATTTGAAGGTTTGCTGCAACGGGTTGTGCACTTTGCTGGAAGAAATCCATGATGCCCTTCGCCACATCTGATTTCACCGTATCTTTAGGTTTCAATACTTGGCCACCATTATTTACAATCAGCTGAATAAAACGCCCTCCTAAAAGCTCACCATTTAATAACGCCACAGAAGAATCGGTTAACACGATATCCGAATTGATATCTAACTCAACCAATACACGATTTAAACGCTGTTGAATTTGAATTTGACTCACACGACCAACGGCATATCCATTCAAAAAAATCTGATTGGATTCGGTTAGCTTATCGACATTCTCATAAACTGCATAATATTTCTTGCTGGACGAAAAAAAGTCAATGCCCTTTAAAAAATTAAAGCCAAAGTACAACAAGGTTATAGTCACGACCATAAACAAGCCGACCTTAAATTCTTTTGATAGTTTCATTCGTTAATTTTTGGACGTCTGTTGATACCTGAAATGCCTTTCTCGTTATCGGATTGGGGGACGAACGTAATCTTCATTTTAGAGACTTTATAATCATGGTTCATTTCATGCCCTTTTTGCTTCCAACTATCATCAAAAAATGGTATTTCAATATTAAAAAATCATGCATGCATGAAACAAAAAACCTGTGGTCAGGAATTCAAGCCCTTAATTTATGGATTCTACTTCATTTTTGTACTCTTTGAAGGCCCGGTAAATGCCTGAAGCGATTAATTCCTGCCCTTCGTCGCCGGCTAAAAATTTTTCTTCTGTTGAATTTGTCAAAAAACCTGTTTCTATCAATACGCTTGGCATGGTTGTACGCCATAAAACCACAAATCCCGCTTGTTTTACACCCCTGCTTAGTCTTCCGACCCGGTCTTTGAACTGGCCCTCCACCTTTTGGGCAAACTTCAGGCTACTTTCCTGATAAGCGCTTTGAATCAAGGTGAACAGGATGTACGACTCGGGACTTTTAGGATTGAACCCTTCGTAGCGCTCCTCGTAGTTTTCATCCATCAGGATCACGGAATTCTCGCGCTGAGCAATGGCCAGGTTTCCCTCATCTTTGTGAAGCCCCATTACAAACGTTTCAGTACCAAAGGCTTTTGTATTGGGATTTGCATTCGCGTGAATGCAGATAAACAGGTCAGCCTTATTCTTATTAGCGATATCGGCACGTTCGTCAAGCGCAAGGTAACGGTCATCCTTTCGGGTGTAAATGACTTTTACACCTGGAATGTTTTTCTCAATGTAATCGCCCACCTTAAGAGCAATGTTCAGCGCCACGTCTTTTTCTTTCAATAACTTGCCATGGGTTCCGTTGTCGTGTCCGCCGTGACCTGCATCGATAACAACTACATCAACCTTGGAGTCAGGAGGAGGTGTATATGTACTGCCGGAATTTAGCAAGGTTATTGCTATTAGAAGCGCTGTTAGTCCTATAATCCTCACGTTCCGTTCGATGTTCAGAGTATTTGCAATAACTTTATGCAAAATTGTGAATTTTTCACTAAAAGCTAAAGTACTGTTCATCAACTCTGCACGTGTGCAATATTTTATAAGTTTCATACTCTTTATTTTCATTGTCACGAATGGCTATGGGCAGGTAGAATCTGAAATCAAAGCACCGCCCGGCATTCTGCCAGTAAAGGCTGATACTTCTAACATAAATCCAGACTCCATTATTGTAGCTTCAGACACAATTCCAAGAATTCCAAAAGTTAACGATTCCACCACTGTAAAACAGGCACCGAAAGGTGATATAGAGACAACAATCAACTATTCTGCCAGAGATTCAATTCGGGCAAGCGTTGATGGGAAACTCATTTGGCTCTATGGGGAGGCTAAAATTAAGTACGGAGAGATAGAATTGGAGGCAGAAGAAATAACAATTGACTATGGAAACAACACGCTCACCGCACACGGAATCCGGGATTCTCTCGGGAATCGGGTTGGTTATCCCATTTTTAAAAACGGGCCGGAATTGTATGAGACCAAAGACATCATCTATAATTTCAAAACCAAACGAGCCCGCATCAGCGAGGTAGTTACTCAGCAAGGCGAAGCATACCTTCACGGCGATGTAGTCTATAAAAATGAAAAAGGCGAACTGTTAAGCCGACGGAATAGCTATACCACGTGTAACCTTGAGCATCCTCACTTTCTCATTCGAGCTACTAAGACGAAAGCCATTCCAAACGACAAGATTGTAGCGGGACCATTTTATTTTGAGTTTAATGATATCCCAGTTCCAATTGGTTTCCTTTTTGGAATGTTCCCATCGCCTCGTAGGAGCGCATCAGGTATTATCGTTCCCTCTTACGGGGAAGAGCGCAGAAGAGGTTTCAATTTAAGAAATGGAGGATATTTTTTTGACATCAATGAATATGTGAAACTTGCCCTGACTGGCGACATCTACTCTAAAGGGGGCCATGCAGTGTATGCAAACTCAAGCTACATGAAGCGTTATAGGTATAACGGTACCGTTAACTTTGCTTATTCTAAGAATCCTGGAAGCGACGACAAGATAGAGGATGAGAGTTTCACCAAAGATTTTCGCCTGACCTGGAGTCACTCTCCCCAATCAAAAGGTTCGGGAAGGTTTGCCGCGTCGGTGAATATGGCTACCGCTACCTTTAACGAGAATAATTATTTGACCCCGGGCAACAGTGGATACGAGAATGCCAGCTTAAATAACATGACAGCGAAATTAAGTTCCAACGTGTCCTATAGTAAGCGGTTCTCGAAGTCTCCATTTTCGATGGGGATAAACCTCAACCACAGTCAGGATTTAACGACCAAGGCAGTCGACCTGCTGTTGCCTAACATAAGCCTTAACATGACGAACATATATCCGTTCCAGCGCAAGTCGGGCAAGGTCGGTTTTCTGGATAATTTCTCCCTAGCCTACACGATGAATGCGCAGAACCGCATCACAAATAATATTGGACGAGTACCGGCCCGTGCCACAAAGGATAGCATTGCCGCATTTACAGCCGCTAACCTGCCGCTGTTCTTTGATAACGCCCGAAAGGGAATGAGACACACAATTCCCACTTCGTTTTCCTTTAAGGCGCTAAGATTTTTTACGCTATCTCCTTCATTTAGTTACGAAGAAAAATGGTACGGCGAAAAATTGGATTGGGAATTTAACAGCGATTCAACCTTGCTTGTAAAGGCTGATACCCTCAAGGGGTTTTCACGCGTTTCCAATTATTCTCTTAGCGCTTCTATGACTACGCGCATATACGGTATCTATAACTTCAAAAATCCTAATAG
>DASQTN010000694.1:0-4445 GCA_035641895.1 Chryseolinea sp.
CTGCACAAAGTGATTTTGGGCTTTCTTTGTGAACCTTAGGGATTTTGCGTCTTGGTGGCTGGTATTGATTTAAATTTAAGCGCTGAGGCCACTGAGGAATTTAAGCTGAGAAAAATGCAGAGAGCCCATTCCGTTCTAAAGGTACGAATTTTTGCCACGAAGTCTCGAAGACACTAAGCTACACAAAGTTACTTCGGGATTTCTTTGTGAACCTTAGAGACTTGGAGTCTTGGTGGCTGGCTTTGGTTGGACTTTAAGCGCTGAGGTCACTATCATTCCATATTGATTTTCCTGTTAAACATTTAATGCACGCGTAATGCACGCTATTTTGTGATCTGCTTTGTTTAATAGAAATTGACGTTTAAAACGTAACTGCTATTATGATGCAACGCTTGTTATTCTCCATTCTATTATTATTCCTTGTCATCGCCTGTTCAAAATCTGGCAAGAAAGAAATCGCCATCAACCACATTCAGGTTATTGGAAGTCACAATAGTTATAAGCAAGAAATTGAACGGCCCGTGATGGAATTTATTTTGGCGCAGGATTCGAACGCGATCAGTTTGGATTATGCGCACATTCCAATTAAAGATCAACTCGATCTCGGACTGCGTGGACTTGAGATAGATGTTTTACACGATCCGCAGGGAGGAAGGTACAAACAACCTTTGGTACTTAAAAAATTGAATGAAAAAGGTGTAGCCACATTAGCCTACGATACGGCTTCTGAATTATCCAAAGGCGGCCTGAAGACTCTTCATGTCGCAGACATAGACTTTCGAAGCCATTGTCTGATGTTTAGGAATTGTTTGATAGAGGTAAAACAATGGTCGGATTCAAATGCTGATCATGTGCCGATCATCATTACCATTAATCCGAAAGACTCCGGCTCCAAAGAACCAGGCTTCGCCCGTGTTTTACCTTTTACACCTGCTGTTCTCGATAGTCTTGATCAGGAAATATTAGCTGTTTTTTCGCCTGATGATCTTATCACACCTGACTTTGTGCAAGGCGAATCTTTTTCTTTGCGTGAAGCTGTAACATCTGAAGGCTGGCCCGCATTGAATGTATCTAAAGGCAAGGTTCTTTTTGTTCTTGATGCGGGTCCGGTCATCACCGAGATGTACATCAAGAATTCTTTAAAGGGCAGACCGATGTTTCCGAATGTCGACGAGGAAGATCCCAATGCTGCATTTTTTATAATGAATGATCCCAAAGCAGAAAGCGTAAAAATTATGGAAAGAGTTAAGGCTGGGTTTATGGTGAGAACACGGGCGGATGCTGACACCCGCGAGGCGAGGCTTCAGGACTATTCAAGGCTCGAAGCGGCAATTGCATCAGGGGCCCAACTTATAAGCACCGATTATTATCTTGGCCGGTTAAGTCCGTCGGGAAAATTTCAGATTTCCCTTACGGATGGAAAATATCAGGTGTGCAATCCATTGATTGCGCCACTTGAATGCAAGTTGTAAGCCAAAATTGCACGTGAATCACGGATATGCTAGACGGCTAAGGTGTGGTCAGTTTTCCACGACGTTCCCGGCCAGCATGTCGCCAATTACCTGCTGCGAACGAACAAGGCCTGATTGCCGATCAGTTTTTATTTCAACGTTTTCACAGTGTTGATCCAGCACAACTGCTTGCGCATTATCCTCGATCTGAAGATTAATAATTTTTAGAATCTGAGATTTTAATTCTGATTCATACAATGGAAAACAAACTTCAATTCGCCGATAAATATTTCGGTTCATCCAATCAGCAGACCCCAGAAAGATTTCAGGATTATTATTGTTGTTGAAAATGAAAATACGGCCGTGTTCTAGATATCGGTCAACGATTCGTTTTGCAAAAATGTTTTCACTCATTCCCGTTACGCCAGGAATCAGGCAACAAATACTTCTCACAATCAATGTAATTTTAACGCCTGCCCGTGAAGCTTCATAAAGTTTAGCGATCAATATTTTTTCCTCGATATTATTCAACTTGATAATAATCGAAGCAGGCAGTCCTTTTTTAGCGTTGTATATTTCTCGATCGATGAGTGTCAAAAAGCGCGATTGGAGATTGAATTGCCCCACCAATAGGTGTTTGAAATGCAGCGTATTTTCTGCCGGATGTTTCTTTCTTTTCCTTAGAAAAACGAAAAGCCTTTCCACTTCACGGAGCATTTGCTTTTGAGAAGTCATCAAGACGTGATCAGTATAGTACTTGGCGGTATTCTCGTTGAAGTTCCCGGTAGCTAGCAAACCTAAGAGCATGACCTTGCCATGAACCTTCCTTTTTACAAGGGCGATCTTCGCGTGTACCTTTAAACCCGGAATGCTTTCGATTATTTGAACACCAGCGGCTTTCATCCGCTTCGCCCATTTAATGTTATTCGCTTCATCAAACCGTGCTTTTAATTCCACAAAAACCACAACGCGTTTCCCATTCTTCGCAGCACTGATTAAAGCGTTGGCAATGCGCGAGTCATTTGCAATGCGGTAGAGCGTTACATAAATCGTTTTAACAGTAGTATCAATTGCTGCCTCGTTGAAAAAACGAACAACTGCATTATAATCGTGATAGGGAGTATGAAGCAAAATGTCTGACTTCGTAATCTCGTTGAACAAGGAATCTGATTCAATTTTAAATTCGATATTAGTCCATCGATCATACTGGAAAACGGAATCTTTGAGCGGAAAGTCTAGCAGATTTTTTAGGTTATGATATCTGCCTCCGGTAATAATATTTGCGCCTTCCAGGCTGAATTTATGTTTCAGTATCTTAAGGGTTGCATCATGGAGACCAGGCTCAAAAAGAAATCGTGTGGCAAGCCCGAAGTCCCGGACCCTTAGTTTCTTCTCTATCTTTTTTGAAAGATTTCCTGTGAATTCATCTTCGAGGTCCAGCTCTGCACTTCTCGTTATTTTGAAACTATGCGAATCGATAATTTCTGAACCTGGAAAAATCATAGGCAGGTTTAATCGTATGATGTCATCTAAAAAGATAACGTATTGCACTCCTCCATGACTAATGCTAATGAATCGTGACAACTTGTCTGAGGGAATGTTTACAATAAAAAACCGGTCAGCGTTTTTATCGCGTATCGTTACAACCAAGTAAAGCTTGTTGTTTTCAGGAAAGAACGGTGAATCATCCGATAAATTTACGATATGGATGTATGTTGCAACGAAGTGAATAAAATATTCCTTAAGTAACGGAGTGATTTCTTGTGGGATTGGGTCATTGTAAAACAGAAATATGCCGTGAAGTTTTAACGCGTGAACAAGCTGGTCTTTAATGATGGACCCAAAACGTTCTTGTTGGAGATGGACCTTGTCATTGATCTTTGCAAGCAGCGGATCAATTGTTTTACTTTTTTTTTCAGACCCGAGGCGTTTTAACGCCATCAAGGCAGGCATCCGAACTCGAAAAAATTCGTCCATGTTGGAAGAAGAGATGGCCAGGAATCTGATTCGCTCCATTAATGGAACCGACTCCCGTTCGGCTTCCCGCAGCACCCTATCATTAAAGGAAAGCCAACTTAGGTCGCGGTCCTGGAAAAAGTATAGCGAATTTATTGTTGGCTTGATCTTCGTCATAATTCTCCGAGGTTCTGATAATGTTTAGCCAATGTTGCAAAAATATTTAGAATTTAAGTTATGGTCCGTGTTATGTTAGTGTAAGGTATTTTTTTGCCAATTATCAGCAAAGCGCCTAACAGAGCGCCAGTTAAAAGTCCAGGGGCGTGACCATCGTTGATAAAGAACAGTACAATAGCCCCGCATATTCCTGCGATGGATAAAGCAAAGTAAGGCCAGGGAAATTCCTTTCGATAACAATACATATAGATCAGCAAAGATCCCATTACTCCATAAATGGCTGTGGAAGAACCTCCGCCGCCGCGGTCCCAAAGATAATTGAACAGCTGGCCGACCAGTCCAGCAATAAAATATAATAGCAATATTTTTTTTCCATATAGTTTTTCCGCTATGGGCAAAAATACGATCATGAAACAACCGTTGAAAAAACATTGCCACAAACCGTAAGGCTGCACGAAAAGGGGTGTGATCAGTCGCCACCATTCGCCAGACAGTAGCGCTTCTTTATTACGGGTTAACAGGGGTAAAATGTCCGGGAATAAAACTGTAGAGTAGTGATCACAGCGGTGATCACAATGAGCACAATACTTAAAACCGGCTTGCCATAAACTGACTCACGCCAACGAACCTGATACAAGTAGCCCATGCAAAACATAGTGCTCGTCATGGTAATACCATTGGCGATGTATAATATGTAGTTCATTCATCTTAATTTCAACGATTAGTCGCTTGGAGCCCTCGATTGTTACAAGCTACCGACGATCATCATACGATATCTAGGAGGTTGTAAATATGTATCCTGAATTTGGTTTTGAAAGACATTCCCAAATGTTTCCGGATTATGAGGATAGATTTATCCTG
>DASQTN010000695.1:0-3375 GCA_035641895.1 Chryseolinea sp.
TAGCCGCTTCGACCAAGCTCATAAAAGCGTCTAGATTTGCCTCGAACCTTTTAGCTAAGATGTCATTAGTAATTCGGTTTTCATTTGTAAACGCCTGATGTGCCATGGCAAGCGAAAACATGTCGGGATAAACTCGAGTGCCGAGGTGTTCTAATGGAATTCGAAGAGACCAAAGTCCGCGGTTTCCCCCTGCCATGGAGGGAGAAGCAGACATGAGCAATGCATGCCGCTCATTGAAGGGTTGTGGACGAAATCTTGAAACCCAGTCAATAACATTTTTTAAATTACCTGGCATTGATGCATTGTATTCGGGACTGACTATGATGAACGCGTCATTTTCGAGAAGACATTTTCTCAGGCGATCCGCGCCTGACGGAATTCCCGACTCTTTTTCAACGTCCTGATTAAATGATTGACATTCAAATTCAGTTATAGATTTAAGATCTGGAATCGCACCCCTTTCACTTATAACCGTCGCAGTTAATTGGGCGAGCTTGGCGTTTAATGACCCAGTCCGCGCAGAGGCAGCAATTATGAGAATTCGCAATGGCTCCTGCTGTTTGTTTTTTATTTTTTCGTTGATTGACATATAATGCTCTCCCTATTTTATTTTGTGTCAACTTCCTTTAACAGGTTATCAAGATCAAGCGGTCGGGTGAACATGGTCAATGATCCGTCCGGATTTGTGGGCCACTGTTCTTTCGGCCGGTCCCAGTAAAGTTCCACACCATTCCCATCCGGATCGTTAAGATATAATGCTTCAGAGACACCATGATCTGATGCACCCGTCAGAGGATAGTACGCACGTCTGATACGATCGAGGATTGCTGCAAGATCTTTACGTGTCGGATAAAGAATTGCAGTGTGATAGAGTCCCGCCGCTTCTTTTGGTGCCGGTGCTGTATTCAAACTATGCCACGTATTGAGTCCAATATGATGGTGATATCCACCAGCTGATAAAAAAGCAGCTTGTTCGCCATACATCATTGTCAGCTCGAATCCGAGTAGTCCTTGATAAAACTCAAGTGATCTTTTCAAATCCGATACCTTGAGGTGAATGTGACCGATGCGCGTAGAGTCAGGCGCTTTATAGGTGTTATCTTTTTGCATTAGTAATTATTAATATTCAAGTCTAAATTTTTATTTTTTAATTCGTGTCCGGCTGTCAGCATAATTACTTCGAAACGCCGTATAACAGCTTTGGTTATTAGCCCTTCAAATGCTGCAGAGAAAATGAAGGTCGGTTATATTAGACTATTGTTTGCCATATTATGCCCAGCCAATACAGCAATACAATTAATATAATCACGTAGTCAATCCTCCACTTTTCCATGTGATCTTCTCGCTTTTCGGTGTTTGTTCTCATATAACAAATTTAGCAAGAAGGTAAGTGGCGTGCCTTGATGTAAGCTAAGAAAGCACTTGATCTGGATCAAGATAATTGCTCACCTTAAGAGGTGATAATTTCGATGGGATGTGATGATTCGCGACATGCGAATGCTCGTGATGGAACAAAAATTGAATATGCAAGAGTGATCGTTGTATTAAGAACTTGAACGAAAGATATCCTTTGTTGGTAAACGCCTATCGTCCGGTGCAATCGGATTTAATTACAGCGTTCAAGAATTTTTTACAATGCGAGATTGATGAGCTAAAGGAACTATATTCATTGCGGTCCCCGGCAATTGCGGGTAGACAGAAATTCGGTATAATCGGAAGGTAAACATTAGATGTCTGTAGTCAACGGCTGTCTTATAATTTGTAATTTTCTCATTCTCCCTAATTTACTTGTAGCTTAAATACAAAGATGCCACTAGCGTACCTCCATAAATAACGATAGGTATTCAAGATGTGATTGAGTTAATCATTGGTTTTTCGCTTAACGTCACATTGTTAGAATTTGTGTTTTCCCTAATGAGACCTGCTTCCGAAGTAATTCTATTATTACGTTTGTCATTTGCTACCATGATAGATATATTTGCTCTAAGCCATTTTTTAAGCTCCACGCGCTCACCTTCGTTTAAATAGTTAAACGTTTTTTTATATTCTTTTTTAAAAAGCGTCTTGCTAAAGCTTATCTTTTGAAGAATTGTTTTACAATATTCTAACATTTTATTGGGCATAAGTAAACAGTTAATTTTTAGAGTAGGAATAACAAAGTGAGTCATTGAGCGAACGGCCCCAGTGCCATAGACATTAACACCGGGAGCCTAGCTCAAAGAAAATTGCTGTTTTTTTTTTGTGAATTTGAACTTCGCTTCGTGCGGACATTATAAATGGTAATGTCCGACTGCCTCTGGTTGATAGATCACTTTATCTATTCTAAACTGTCCAATTCCAGAAGGCACTTTCCATGAGACAATATCGCCTACCTTGGCGCCAAGAAGAGTCATACCAATGGGCGAAAACACTGAGATCTTTTTCAATAGATTATCGGCATCCTGGGGATAGGTAACTGTAATTTCGATTTCTTTCCCACTGGATAATTCGGTCAGGCGTGCACGTGAATTCATTGTAATAATATCTTCTGATATATTTTCTTGTGGAAGCATTCGCGCACCTTTGAGGTTTGTCAACAAACTGTCAACTGCGTCGGGGATTTTAGTTCGCATTGCTGCAAATTCGATCATTCCGATGATACGTTGATAATCATTTAGTGTGACAAATATTCGTTTATTCATAATTGAAAAGATTTTAATTGTTTCTTCAATTGCACTATCTGTGCCAGAATAAAGCATCTTATCTCCAAGTAGAGCGGGGTAATACTACGCCTCGCTGGGATAAATTACCCACTGGGTAAATTCTTCTCACTTTGCCGCATCCTTTTAAGGATTGAGGAAGGATATTCGTATTTCTATTCATAAATACTTTTTACCTTGCCTGCATATGGAGAAAAGACCAGTTGATTTAAAACTTAAGGAACGTGTAAGGGAATTAAAAAGTCTTTATGCTTTATCGAAAATCATATGGGAAGAAAAAAATGATTTGCACACCATTTTTTTGAAGACGTTGGCAATATTGCCTCAGGCTATGCAATATCCTGCATTGGCAGAAGTAAGCATTCTTGTAAATAAAAAAGCTTACGAGACATCCCAGTTTGCAAAAGGGATTTCGTTTATCTCATCTCCTTTACGTGTTGGTAAAAAGAAATACGGAACGATCAGAATGGCGTACAAAGTTGGATCAAAGTCAACTGCAACACGAACATTTTTACCAGAGGAAAAAAAATTGCTTAATGTGGTGGCCAGCGCGTTGTCGCTTTACATCAAGCGGGCATCCGTTGAAGATGATAAAGTGAAGCTACAAATGCAGTTGCAGCAGGTGGAAAGAATGGCTTTTGTAGGAGAACTTACGGCAGGAATCGCGCATGAACTC
>DASQTN010000696.1:0-7313 GCA_035641895.1 Chryseolinea sp.
CTACTTACACAGCTTTACCCCAGAGGATTCGTCAACGGCTTCTCCAAACCACACCAGGCCATATTCCTTATAAATTGCAATCCCTATTGCATTCCATTTTATCTTGCTCCAAGTGCCACTGTTGATCAATAAAGGGTTATGTCCCGGACTTATTTTCCACCCGTCAATCCCCTCCTTTGCATTGGCCCCGAGGGAACTGTAATAGGCAATCTCAAAGCCATTGGCCGGATAACCCGCAATCTCTTGAGGTTTGCTCCACATACAGCTTGCGACTTTATGATCATTGGTATAGCAACAGGAAGTCCAGCTTCCTTTATCAGACCAGCTGTGAGGATTGCATTTGTTTTTCGGTTTAAACTCGTAGTTATCAGACAAGTCCCTTGCATGAGTTTGGGCAACCAGGGTGAGCTTAGCTGACAATGGAATGGGTGGTAAGTTTTTACTTTTTCGGTATTCCATGATTAAATCATAGAGTTTTCTTTCTTCCGTACTTAGACACACCTCTGCTATGGGTGACTTTTTGTCGAAGCCTGCCGACAGAAAAAGCAAAAAAGACAAGAGTGCAAACGATCTCATTACAAAGTATTTTTTCAATAACAGCTATGATATAAAAAATATCCTCTATTTCTAACCTTATTTTTTTAATTTGCCGCCCGCAAAAAAGGGCGCTGCCCGGCATCAATTAAACACTTGTAAAATGAGCGATCAGAAAATCAGCATCCGTAATGGTAAACTTAATGTGCCTGAAAATCCCACTATTCCTTTTATAGAAGGTGATGGTACAGGAATAGACATCTGGCCGGTATCTCAGCATGTATTTGACAAATCAGTAGAGAAGGCGTATGGAGGCAAACGCAAAATTAACTGGAAAGAGGTATTGGCTGGGGAAAAGGCATTTAACAAAACGGGCAGCTGGCTTCCTGAAGAAACGCTGACAATCTTCAAAGAATATTTAGTCGGAATAAAGGGTCCACTGACGACGCCTGTCGGCGGTGGCATCAGGTCTTTGAATGTTGCCCTTCGTCAAGAACTCGACTTATATGCGTGCGTACGGCCAGTGCGTTGGTTCAAGGGTGTTCCTTCTCCTGTAAGAGAGCCACAAAAAACCGACATGGTTTTATTCCGCGAAAACACAGAGGACATTTATGCCGGGATTGAATTTCAGGAAGGCACGGAGGAGAATAAAAAATTCATGCAATTTTTTAAAGAAAACTTTGCCAAGGGATATAAGAAAATTCGCTTCCCGGAAAGTTCGAGCATTGGTATTAAACCTGTTTCTAAAGAGGGAACAGAACGTTTGGTTCGCGCGGCGCTAGAATTTGCATTGACGCACAAAAAACCAAATCTAACACTGGTTCATAAAGGCAACATCATGAAATTCACAGAAGGCAGTTTCCGCGATTGGGGATATGCGCTGGCGAAAAACGAATTTGGGGCGGTGGATCTGGATGGCGGACCTTGGCAGGTGATTGAGAAAGATGGTCATAAACTCATCGTAAAAGACGCAATAGCAGATGCTTTTCTGCAACAAATTTTATTGCGCCCGGATGAATACTCTACCGTGGCAACGCTCAATCTAAATGGTGATTACATTTCAGATGCGCTGGCAGCCATTGTTGGTGGAATCGGTATTGCTCCTGGTGGAAATATCAATTACATGACAGGTCACGCCATATTTGAGGCTACCCATGGGACAGCGCCGAAATATGCAGGGCAGGATAAGGTCAATCCGGGATCCGTTATTCTCTCTGGTGTGATGATGTTTGAATATATGGGATGGCAGGAAGCTGCAGATCTGATATACAAAGGCCTCGAAGTTTCCATCTCCAAGAAACGTGTAACATATGATTTCCACCGTCTGATGGAAGGAGCGACGCTGTTGAAGTGCTCTGAATTTGGTGAAGAGATTGTTAAAAATATGTAAGCGATCGAAAGATCATAAAAAAAAATGCGCCTAGTCAGCGCATTTTTTTTTAAATGGTTTCTAGCCGAATGGATTAAAAAATGAAAACTTTTTACCACGAAGGCGCGGAGACTCGGAGGACGAGGTTCATTAACTCTGCGCCTTTCGCGTCTCGTGGTTAAGCGCATTTAAGATTAAAAGTTCAACATCTTGATAGCAGTAAGCGCCGCTTCTTCCCCTTTATTCCCCAGCCTTCCACCTGCCCTATCTAAAGCCTGCTGCTGATTCAGCGTGGTGATCACACCAAAGATGACCGGCTTTCTTGTCTTAAGGCCCGCCTGCGTTATGCCATAAGCAACGGCCTGGCAGATGTAGTCAAAATGAGGTGTATCACCTTGAATAACACATCCGAGACAAATCACTGCATCAATCTTTTTATCCTCGGCCATCCATAAAGCGCCGAGTGACAACTCAAAACTTCCTGGTACATTCTTACGAATGATATTTTCCTTTTTTACGCCATGAGCCTTCAAGCTCGTCACTGCTCCGTCATAAAGAGACTCAGTTATTTCCTCATTCCATTCCGCCACCACTATGGCAAAAGTCTTTTTGGAAAGATTCGCCTTGGATTTTACTTGCCCTGATGTTAATGGTCCAGCCATATACGCGTTAAATTTCAGACACCCTAAAATAAAAAAGGGATAGAAAATTCTATCCCTTCAATGCTATGAAATATTTTTAAGAATTGGGTTCTAAACGCGCTTTAAACTTTCGCGCATTCTGAAATTCTGATGATTCCCAATATTCATTAATGATTTTGTCATATGTTTCTCTGGCCTTATCAGGCTGATTGAGCTTTTCATAGGCCAATGCTTCTTTCATTAGGTAAGCGGGAGAAAAATATTTGTTCGGTTTGTAGTTTGCTGCTTTGCTATAGTACTTCGCTGCATCATCGTATTTTTCCTCCTCCATGTAAGAATCGCCAACAAGACTATAAGCCCTTGCCTGAATTAATAAATCGCTCGCGCTGAAATCTTCAAGGTAAAGCCTGGCTAATTCAAATTTTCCCTGCTTAAGATAGCTCACGCCTGCATAGTAATTAGCCAGGTTGGCGGCATCTGTGATACCGTATTCGTCGATAATTTCTAGAAATCCCAAATTATTTCCGTCGCCATTTAAAGCCTTGTTTAAGCTG
The DNA here is from genome assembly GCA_035641895.1 of Chryseolinea sp. Classification (GTDB taxonomy): domain Bacteria; phylum Bacteroidota; class Bacteroidia; order Cytophagales; family Cyclobacteriaceae; genus Chryseolinea. The sequence continues at coordinate 3,099 of DASQTN010000696.1, forward strand.
TCTGCTTCAAAATAATAAACAGCTTGAAACATTTCTTTTTGCGCTAAATCATTCTGATTGTTCTTATAATAATTGAAAGCGAAATAGCCTCCAACAATAATGAGAATTGCAGCAGCGACCCCTACTACGATCTTAGGGTTTTGCTCAAGCCAATTCTCCGCGCCTGCTAATTTCTCTTTGAGGGCTTCTGGGTTTTCGAGGAGCTCGTGTTTGTGTTCTTCCTTTTTAGCCATTGTATTTCCATAATTATTCCCCCGAAAACGGAGGAATCAAATTCTTAATCTTCCGAAGATATCTCGGAGGGCCGCAAAACTACAAATTAGATGATTCTAAACAAAGGCTTCCCCGTTAGTCCAGGATAAACGGATAGTCGGTTTGAACATAAACATCCGTTAGGGCTTCGGATGGATCTGGATATTTAGATTCCTCGGCAAATTTCACACTTTCGTCCACCTGGCCTATAACCTTTTGGTCGATTGCCTCTAGTTCTTGCTCAGTTGCAAATTTTTTATCCAGTATTGATTTCTTAACCACTTCAATCGGATCGCGTTGCTTGTACTGTTCCACTTCATCTTTTGTTCTGTACTTCCCCGGATCTGACATCGAGTGGCCTTTGTAACGATAAGTGCGGAACTCAAGAAGGGTGGGACCTTCGCCATTGCGAGCTCTTTCTGCAGCTTGGGCCACCGCTTTATGAACATCCTCCACTTTCATTGCATCTACTGGTTCCGATGGCATATCATAGGCATCTGCCAGAGTGTAAAGGTCGGTAACATTGGAACTTCTTTTCACCGATGTGCCCATGGCGTAACCGTTGTTCTCAATTACAAAAATTACCGGAAGTTTCCAGAGCATGGCCAAGTTGAGTGTCTCATGAAAAGCACCTTGCCTTACGGCACCATCTCCCATATAACAAATGCAAAGATTTCCTGTCTTATTGTATTTTTCTGCAAAGGCTAGTCCCGCGCCAAGCGGAATTTGGGCGCCTACGATACCGTGTCCTCCGACAAAGCCTACATTTTTATCGAAGATGTGCATGGAGCCACCTTTACCTTTCGTGGTTCCCGTTTCCTTACCATAAAGCTCGGCCATAATTGCCTTTGGGTCGGTTCCCAATGCTAAAGGTTGACCATGGTCGCGATAAGCCGTGATCCATTTGTCGCCTTTTCTTAATGCGGATACGGCACCGGAAGCACAAGCTTCCTGGCCAATATATAGGTGACAAAACCCTTTGATCTTTTGCATTCCATAAAGCTGCCCGGCCTTTTCTTCAAACTTTCGCATCAGCTGCATGCTCTCATACCAATACAAGTATGTCTCCTTGGAAAATTGCGTGGCATCATTCTTTTTAGCCTCAGCCGGCTCGTTCTTCGCTTTGGTTGTCGTAGGCATATCCCTATTTTTGGATTCGAGTTGCGAAATTAATTCCCAAACGAACATTCGCCAAACTTTCATCCATTAATTCCTTTCATGCATCTTGAAACGCTTTATCTTTTAAGTTTTAAGAATTATTCTGAGGCTAATCTGCGTTTTTCGCCCAAAATCAATGTTTTTGTGGGTAAGAACGGCAGTGGCAAGACTAATTTATTAGATGCTATCTTCTATTTAGCGTTCACAAAGAGTGCTTTTTCGTCTTCAGATCAACAATGTATTACACAGGGCCAACATTTTTTTTTAATAAAAGGGGAGATGTGGAAAGGTCAGGCGTCAAATGAAATTACAAGTTCGGTTCAAATTGGGTCCAAGAAAATTTTCAAAGAGGACGCTACCGAGTATCAGAAATTGAGCGAACACATCGGAAAGTATCCTATTGTTCTTATCGCACCCGACGATGTTAATCTCGTTAATGAGGGAAGTGAAGATCGCCGGAAATTTTTTGACGGAATCATTTCACAACTCGACAGGGTATATCTTGATAATCTGATTCAGTACAGCCAGGCGTTAAAACTTCGTAATGCTCTGCTAAAGATGTATGCCGAGCGAGGATCGGCGATCGATTGGCTCGCCTTAGAATCATACGATAAGATATTGGCCGAGACGGGAGAATTTATTTTTAGAAGGCGCTCGCATTTTCTTCAGGAGTTTTTGCCGGTCTTTCAAAAATATTATCACTTTTTGGTCGAAGATTCTGAATCCGCAGAGGTGCGGTACTGGTCCGAATTAACGGAAAAGAGCTTTTTGCAAGGATTATCGGATTCAAAACAAAAGGATGCCGTTTTGCTCAGGACAAACTTTGGCATCCATCGCGATGATTTTGAGTTTTTCTTAGCCAATGAGGCGCTTAAACGGTTCGGTTCGCAGGGACAGCAAAAATCTTTTGTTATTGGAATGAAGCTGGCGCAATTTGAAATCCTGGAAAAGCATAAAGGTTTTAAACCCATTTTACTTTTGGATGATATTTTTGATAAATTAGATGACTTTCGAATTGCCCGGTTGTTAGAACTTATAAAATCAGATTTTGGGCAGTTATTTATCACGGATGCGCGACCGGAACGGACACGCGATTTGTTGAATCAGATAGGGGTTCCGGCAACAATTTTTACAATCGATCAGGGAAAGGTCAGTCTTTATGGGCAACAATAAAAATGAATTTCAATCGGTAGGTCAAGCCATTCGCGACTTACTCAATACCTATCGCCTTTCAAATAAATATGATGAAGCGAATATCATAGAATCATGGGAACGACTGGTCGGAAAGCCAATAGCAAGTCGCACCAGAAAGGTCTTTATCAAAAACAAGGTCTTGTTTGTCGAGTTTGATTCTCCCACAATGCGCCATGATTTCTCCCTTCACAAAGCCGAGGTTCTGGAAGTGTTTCGAAAAGAGTTCGGAGCTGGCGTTATTACCGAAATAATAGCGATGTAGGGGCGAGATTATCTCGCCCGAAGTTGCAGAGAACCAAGAGAATGAATTGGGCAAGGCCAATTATCAGTTAAATTCTTAGCATAAGTTTTGAAAAAGTGTAAAAGCGTCTAATTTTGCACTCTCTTTTTAAAAAAAGCCTCCTGAGAACTTCGGGAGGCTTTTCATTCGTTCTTTAAAATATTGTTGGGGGAATACCAAAGCGGCCAACTGGGACAGACTGTAAATCTGTTGTCTTATGACTTCATAGGTTCGAATCCTATTTCCCCCACGGTTTGTTTGGTTTCGAGTTTGAAGTTTCGAGTTTGAAGTTATGGTAACTTCCAGGCTCTCAAGCTAAAGACTTCAAAGAAAATAGACCAATAAATAAGGGATAGTAAAAGTGCGAAACCTGGAGCCTAGAAAACTTCAACTTCAAACTTGAAACTAGAAACTAAATAAGCGGGAGTAGCTCAGTTGGTAGAGCGATAGCCTTCCAAGCTATAGGTCGCGGGTTCGAGCCTCGTCTCCCGCTCTTTTGAGCGTTATCCGTTAATAGTTAATCGTTAATGGAGTTACTGGTTACGATTAACGGATAACTGATAACGGCAAGAAAGCTGTTGTAGCTCAGTGGTAGAGCACTTCCTTGGTAAGGAAGAGGTCGTGAGTTCAATCCTCATCAACAGCTCTAGAAGCGCACGAATAGATAAAAGAATTAATTATAAACTTCTATACTTTAAATTTTAACAGGGATTTTCAAATATGGCTAAAGAAACATTCGATCGTTCTAAACCACACGTAAACATTGGTACCATTGGTCACGTTGACCACGGTAAAACCACACTTACCGCTGCGATTACAAAAGTTCTTGCATCTAAAGGACTAGCTTCTATGCGCGATTTCTCTTCAATCGACAATGCTCCTGAAGAAAAAGAAAGAGGTATTACTATCAATACTTCGCACGTTGAGTATGCAACCACCAAGAGACACTATGCACACGTGGATTGTCCAGGGCACGCTGACTATGTAAAAAACATGGTTACAGGAGCAGCTCAAATGGACGGCGCTATTCTCGTGGTAGCTGCAACGGATGGTCCTATGCCTCAAACACGTGAACACATTCTTTTGGCTCGCCAGGTAGGTGTTCCTGCTCTTGTGGTATTCATGAATAAGGTTGACTTGGTTGATGATGCTGAATTGTTAGACCTAGTTGAAATGGAAGTTCGTGAATTAATGTCCTACTATAGCTTCCCTGGTGATACTATGCCAGTGATCAGAGGTTCAGCTCTTGGTGGTTTAAATGGCGAAGCACAGTGGGTTGCTAAAATCGATGAATTGATGGAAGCGGTGGATAATTTCATTCCGATTCCAGT
>DASQTN010000697.1:0-7336 GCA_035641895.1 Chryseolinea sp.
AATTCGCAAAGGGCGCAAAATTATGGTTCTGCGTTGTTGGTTCCTTCTCTCTTGGGCCCTTTCCGTGATCCGCGACTTTAAGGGAAGACATTAGTTAGTGGCTTGAAAGGATTCGCCTGAAGATACCATTATTGAAATTCTATTGACTTAGACCTTTGCCCCAAATAAATCCCATCATTTCAATGCAGGAAGGATAATATTGTTTAAGTAATTAAAAGGCAAGATAGAGTCCGCTCCATAATTGCGTCCGGTCAATAAGACAACCGCGTGGAGCTCAGGTATGACACATAAAACCTGACCACCGTTACCCTGTGCCTGAAAGCTCGTTATCTTCTCACCATCGACATCCCACTCCCTTATCCACCATTGGTAACCGTAACCCTGGTTGTTATCCAATGGATATTGCATTTTGAACGTGGTGGACTTCGCGATCCACGCCTTAGAAACAATTTGTTTATTGTCCCATACGCCACTATCAAGAAAAAGCTTTCCGATCTTTATAAAATCCCGCGGATACAGATGAATGCCGAAAGCGGCATTAGGATGTCCGTTATTATTTTTTCGCCAGCCGACGTGATCTATTCCGAGAGGTTCAAACAAATACTTTTCTCCAAACTCATCAGCAAACATACCCGACGTTTCATAAATTATTCCCGCCAGTAAATCAGTGTTGCCGCTGTTGTAGTTAAAAACGGTTCCAGGTTTCTGTATGACTTTTTTTTCCAACACGAATCGAAAACCATCGTCACTTTCTCCTAGCCGGTGTTCGTCATTTCGCGGGTCGTTGTCCGGAAAGGTGGTTTGATTCCAGTCCAGTCCTGCTCCCATCATTAATAAATGTCCAAGCAATATTTGGTCTCTCTCAGGTGTCCTTAAATCTTCATACGCTGGAAAAAAATCAAACACCTTTTCATTGTCGCTTTTAATGAACCCCTTGTCTATCGCAATTCCTATTAATGCCGATGTAACGCTCTTGGACGCAGAGCGAATGCTTTGCATCCGGTTTCGGTGCCATCCATTGAAGTAACTTTCGACTACCAGCTTACCGTCCTTAATGATCAGCAGACTATGAACGTTCCGGTTATTAGATTGAAGATTCGATATGAACGTTTTTACTAATTCTTCTTTTATTCCGGACTCGGACATGGGTCCCACTTCCAAGCCATCATTGAGTTGTGGCGGAACTGCAAGGTTTTTTTCGAGAGAAATGATTTCATCTTCATCGCCCAGCAGTAATGAATCACATGAAATTAACACTAACGAAATTACAAGGATGATCGCTTTCATTTTTTCAAGTTGAATCTAAAGCCGGAAATTAATTCGTTGGTATAAATTTTAAGGGGCTCCATATTGTTATTCGTTAGATAGTTGAAGTTATAGGTAGAAACCCAGGAAATAATAGTTGACAACTTTACCGCGTATTCGGCGCTGAAAGCGCATGAATTGGCAAACACTAACTTACTGTCCCTATAAAGAATTTGCATCGTTTTAGAATCATCTGATGCAGGCTCATGGAGTCCACCATCAAACACTAGCCTTTTGGTAAGGGCAATGGTCGGCAGGGCAACGGAAAGAGTCAACGTTTTAGATTCATCCAGCGTCACTTTGCTTTTTACAACTATATGTAATGCATTTATAACCAACACATCATCATTGTCGAGAGACGCCGATTCAAGGTAATTAATATTTGTTCCAAGGCGCAACCCCACGAGTACCCGAAGCCTCTTCGATCCCAAATTAAAAGTTTGAATGCTTCTGGTATGGGTGAGTGATAGCAAGCCATGGGTGAGTGATGCAGGAATATTCGCTTTTTTATGCGAAAGGGCCACGTTGTAATAATCAAAATGAAACTCAGTCATATGCTTCGGCGCTTCAAGCTCGTATCGAACCGACAGCGGCACACCTGTCCCCGACAACAGAAGTCGGTTAAAAGAAAGTCCGACGTCAGTTGTGCGCACATGCACTAATCCCGCAAAGATTGACACTGAGGACATCAGCTTTTCAGATTTTTCGCCATGCTGGCCAAAGGCCGTAAGATTGACTAACGTTAACAAAAAAATTAATGCACGGTTCACCGTGAAAGATAAAGCATCCATCAGTTTAAGGCAAGGAACGGCGACACGTGTCACTGAGTTTCTCAATGTGTTCAGTCGGAAAACTGTTCCTATTTTTTACACGTCACTCAAGCCATCGCTAATTGATTTTGCACGAAAATCAGCCTCAATTTAACCGCACAATAAATGATGCAAAGTCCGCCTGCGTTTTTGGCTTGCCAGTGTCTAGGTCTTTCCTATATTTGCCGTTATTTATATTTAATCTAAATAAATGATTGCCCCAAAAAGCCTGAAATTATGGCTTCTAGCGCCTTTACTTATTTTCCCGGGCTCCGTTTTCGCCCAGAACGGCAGCGTTTCAGGGACAATCAAAGACCTTGATGGGCGGGGCATTCTGAGCGCGGTAGTTCAGTTGAAAGGAACGAAATATGGTGCCGTCTCCGACACATCAGGTTTTTATATTCTGAAAGACATTCGCCCCGGCACATATACTTTATCCATTACCCATTTAAACTACGAGAGAGATTCATTAAACATCGAGGTCACTAAGTCACTCAGTTTGCAGATTTCACGGCAACTACTAGACAAAGTATCCGCGCTGGATGAAATCGAGATCTATGGTAAAACGGAATCGCAAGAAGTAAGAGAAAAACCATTTGAAGTTAGTGTTATCGACGTGCAGCCCCTACAACAAAAAAATATTGACCTCAATAGAATTCTGACACAGTCGTCAGGAGTGCGTGTCCGTCAAAATGCCGGACTGGGATCATCATTCGATCTCACGCTGAATGGTTTTAAAGCGTCTCAGTTCATCAATGGTATTCCGATTGATGCATTCGGATCTGCCTATTCATTTAATAGTATTCCCGTCAATCAGATCGATCGGATAGAAATTTATAAAGGTGTGGTTCCCGTTCATTTGGGTGGTGATGCGCTCGGAGGTGCTGTCAACATTGTAACCAAGAACAATTTTAATAATAACCTGAATCTGTCTTATTCAGTAGGCTCTTTTAATACCCACAAAGCAAGTCTTCGTGGCGTGTTTACTGATAAATCAAGTGGACTCACAGTGCTGGGTTCGGCCTTCTTTAACTATAGTGACAATAGTTATACCATGAAGGATATGGAAATCATATCCGGCACGACAACATACAAAAAAGATGTCAAACGATTCCATGATGATTTTCTTTCTTATGCCGTGAGAGCTGAGGCTGGCTATGCAAACAAAAAATTCGCAGATGCCTTTTTCATTGGTGCGGGATTTTCCGGGATACGGAAAGACATTCAGACAGGGTCTACACAATATCCTCCTATCGGTGAAGCTGTTGGGGAAGAAAATAATAATCAGATATCGGTAAGGTATCGCAAGCATGGATTGCTTAACGGCAAGCTTGACCTGGACGGATTTGTTTTACTTAGCAATACTAACACATTGTTCGCCGACACTTCTTCCAAAACTTTTCAGTGGGATGGGACTGTGCTTATTCAACGTCCGGAGAACAGCCAGTCAGGAGAGTTTGAGGAAAAACAAATCTACAAGACGCGGCAGCAAGATCTTACGCAGCGGTATAACATTTCGTATCATCTCACCAATTCACAAACTCTGAAGCTTAACGTTATTTCAAGCAACACACAATGGAATAACACAGATCCTGGAAAAGTTGAAGGCACGTCAGTTGAGGACAACTCCAGTAACTACTCAAAAATAATCGTCGGCCTGGGACATGAATTGAAGTTATGGAATGAGAAGTTTCAAAGCACTGCGTTTGTTAAATATTATCGAATGAATGCCAGTGTCGACAGCGCTGCCCGTTGGAGAGGCGGATACTTTGATAGAGCTCCGCTCGAGTCAAACAAATCTTTTACCGGCGCTGGCCTTGGTGTTTCTTACGCCTTCACAGAAAAATTCATGGCGAAGGTAAGTGCAGAATACGCCTGCAGGCTCCCAAGTGTCTATGAATTGCTTGGCGATGGTATCACAACAGTGGCGAACGTATCCCTGCAACCCGAACTTAGCATGAATTACAATGTAGGATTTTTGCTGAAACTCGTTGAGCGTACTATAACCACCTTAACATTAGGTGGTTCCGGATTTTACCGTCAGGCAGAAAATTTCATCCGTGCTACTACCGGCGTACGGAGGTCCACATTCATAAATTTTGATGCAGCCTTAGTACGCGGGGTGGAATCTGAAGCCAGGCTCATTGTTGCGAAAAAATTAGGGCTTAGGTTGAATGCAACATATCAGCAGGTATTAGATGACAACAAGTATGTGGGTGGAACTATTAAAAATTATTCCTATCACGTGCAGTTACCAAATACACCGTCGCTATTTGCGAATGCAGATATTGAATACAGAATTACAGGGCTCGCCAATGACCGAATTACACTTGTCCCCTACTACAATATACTTTACGTCAGAGAATTCTATCTCGGATATGAGAATATTGCGCGAGGTGATCTTAAATATACCATACCCATGCAGTTGGTTCAAGATATCGGTTTGACGATATCAGATGTGAACGACAAGTATTCCGTCTCTATCGATTGTTCAAATATTACCGATGCACTGGCATATGACAACTTTCGCTTACAGAAACCAGGAAGGGCTTTTAATATAAAATTTACCTATAACATAAATTAATAAACGCTAGCATAAAATGAACATGAAGTTTACAACACGAATAATTACAATGCTGTCACTGGCCGCTATGCTAACTTTGTCCGCATGTAACGATGATGATGATGCAAATCCGACTGCGGTAGGAAATTATGTCCTCGAGGTTAGATCAACGGATGGCAATACAGTTGCCCTTCATCCTGTAACTGACGTAACCACGGGCGAAGCTGAAATAAAAGACGCTTATGAAGGTCTTTACAGCTGGTATGTTGCCGATTGGGATGGTAACAAATCTTTGTTCTCTGCAGACATCGACCCAGGAAAGTATACAAAGTATTCGTTAACAGATAAAATTGCGATTAGCCAACAGCTTCCGCTTGCTGACAACTACACGCCGAGCGCAAACCTTAAGCTCGATGACGAACGTGTCTGGTATGTTCGCAACATAGATGGCCCCACAATCTATTGGGAAATATTAAATACTACCAGTATGGCTATCGTTGACGATGGAAGTTTTGAACTACCGGTGGCTGATGGAAAAGATTTGGGTGCTGGTTTCGCGATGACCAATGGATCTAACCTTATATTCGGATACCGGGAAGCTGATGAAACTGATTACGTTGATGAAGAGGTAAAAATTGCAGTACTGGATGCTACCACTTATGAGGTCAAGAACACCGATTCAGATAACAGGTCGTGTGGTGCCGGTAATGCCTACTCTCAAGGTGCATTCAAAACTGAAAATGGCGATGTCTACTTCCCTACCCTTTCATTCGCTTACGCAGGAAACAATCCTGACAAGCCGTCCGGATTTATGCGCGTAAAGAGCAACGCTACTGAAATTGATGATTCGTATTTCCTGAATGTTAAAGAAAAAGTTAATGGAAACAGCCTGTCTGGACCATTAGTTTACCTAGGAAATAACCAAGTGCTTGCTCAAGTAGTACGAGAAGATTTAGTCGAAGACGGAGATTATTGGGGAGTACTATCTGAAATTTATCAAAACGAATGGTATGTAATCGACCTTTCAGCTCAAACCGTCACTAAGCTCGATGTTCCGCTAAGTCGTGGAAATGGCGATGGCAATCCGATTCTTACGTCGAACGGCCTTGGAGCATTCGTGGTGAACGCAGCAGATGGAAACTACATTTATACCTACAACCCAGCAAACGGCGAAACGAAGAAAGGCCTGACATATATAGGAGCAAACGTGATCTACAAGCTTCACAACATTGAGTAGAAGTAACGCATGTCCAAGGGCAGGAAAACAAGAGTTATATTTAAAATACATAGCTATACCGGATTGATAACCGGTATAGCTTTGTTGCTTATTGGAATTTCTGGCTCGATTCTCGTTTTCTCCCGCGACCTTGATCGTATTATTTATCATGAGATTCAGGAAGTTGAAACTACTGGAACTCGCATGTCGTTAGACAGCGGTTACGCTATAATGCAGGCTAAGTTTCCAGAGATGAACTACATCACCTATGATGGTCTGCCTCAAGAGGCCAACTCCGCATTCCAATTTTTCATGATGAAAGACGGAGTTCAATTCAAAGCATTCCTAAATCCCTATACAAGTGAAATACTCCATGCGGGAAAAAGATATGACTACTGGATGGACTGGCTCTTGCTCTTCCACTACACATTTACAGTTCCAGTCTGGGGAGAGTTAGCTGCTGCTGTTCTTTCCTTTACATTGATACTTTCTATCATCACCGGAAGCATCGTCTACAGAAAATACCTATTAAAAGTTTTTCTATTTAGAGTACCTCTTAAACTCAAAAACTGGCGGACAACCGCATCGGGCCTCCACCGCATTGTTGGTGTTTGGTCATTGTTATTTCACGTGCTTATTGCGATCTCTGCTTTTTGGATGCTGCGTCATACATTTTCAAAATCGCATTTTGAAGACAGACCTTTGATGGCCACGTCAGCTCCCGCAATCAATTTCTCAATCGACAGTGCTCTTATGGAAATTAACGAGCGCTATCCCACCTTTCATGCGCAGTTTCTCACACTACCCGAAACTGATGACATGCCAGCCTACTTCTATGGACATTCCAATGGGGTATCGTTTTTTTTTGCAAATTACTACGATGAGATTCAACATGACGGCAAGTCTTTAACAACTAAATTCCTTCAACAAAAAACTGTTGCTGAGAAATTTGAATCGATGATGTATCCAATACACGCAGGTCTTTATGGAAACATGGTTGTAAAAATCATTTACTGTCTTGGGGGGCTAACGCCAGCGTTATTAAGCATTACAGGTTTCTTCCTTTGGTGGAGGAGGAAAAAGCAAAAGGCTTCAAACACGCGTTCTCCAAATCCGAACGGACCCCCTTATATCTCACGCTCTGTAGGTGCACTAAATAGTTAAAGAAGAATTTTCCTTGTACTGAATCGATTGAACGGAGCCGGCGTATCGCGTGCTAACTAACTTGCTTATTCAAGTTGAAACTGATTTTTTGCCTGGAACGTAAATATTATTTCGCATGAAGTTGCGTCGAAATTTTAAACGGGAAAGAAATCGAGGAGGATTAGTACACGCTGAAGTCCGCTGAGCAATTGGCTAAGCAACTCAGCGGACCTCAGCGTGCATTTCCTCTGTGTTTGGCTCAGCGATTAAACTACTCCAGCTTACAGACTTATTTAATCG
>DASQTN010000698.1:0-6767 GCA_035641895.1 Chryseolinea sp.
CTGCCGATTGGTTGTTGCAGGGCACGAGCGGATATGAATTTTTGGCCGCTGTGAATCAATTATTCACAAATAAAAACGGAGCCAGGGAGCTTTTAAATTTTTACCGCACCCTCGTTCCAACGTTACCACCTTACAAGCAGCTTGTTGAGAAAAATAAAACCATGATGCTGCAAAATTATATGGAAGGCGAGTGGGATAATTTAATTGAATATTTATTTGAGCTTAATCTGCAGGGAAATTTTGCACAGCAAAAACTGAAACAGGCGCTTGGACTAATCATGGTGTCATTGCCTGTTTACAGAATTTACCCCAAACAGATTCCACTTGATGGAGATGACCTGGTGATCTTGACTGAATTAATCAACAAGAACAAAGAGGCGCACCCATCATTCGAAAAGGAGTTAAATCACTTTTACACGTTGTTTGTCTGTCCCGATAAGGAAATTGATAAATCGAGTATCCTCGATTTTTTGAAACGCCTGATGCAATTTACTGGTCCTTTAACAGCAAAGGGGGTCGAGGATACTACATTTTACATATACAACCCATTGATATCCCATGATGAAGTCGGAGACTCACCCTTGACATTAGGAATGACAGTCAACGAATTTCATAAACGTATGACTGTTCGGCAGAAAAGTGCTCCGTACTCTCTAAATGCAACGGCTACCCATGATACAAAACGAGGAGAGGATGTTAGATTAAGATTAAATGTTCTAAGTGATATTCCAGACCGATGGAGGGAAATTGTAAAATTATGGTTGGCGTCTAATGGACAAAACGGAGGCAACGGTCAACGTCCTGAAATAAATGATGAATACTTCATCTACCAATCGATCATTGGCGGTTTTCCCGAGGACTTGAAGATAACGGATGCTTGGATAAATAGGCTCAAGGAATATCTCGTTAAGGTGGTGCGGGAAGCCAAAGTGAACAGTAATTGGGAGTCTCCCAACGAAGTGTACGAAAAAGTTTGCACGGATTTCATTGAGACCATCTTGAAGGAGTCCGATATTTTACAGTCCGACATTCTGCCATTTGCACAAAGCGTAATTGATATCGCCAGCGACAACACATTGGGCCAACTATTGATAAAGATCACGGCACCGGGGATTCCAGACATCTATCAGGGGTGCGAACTTTGGGACTTAAGCTGGGTCGATCCGGACAATAGACGACCCGTTGACTTCGAGATTCGGAAAAAATATTTAGAAGAAATTATCCGACAAGAGAAAGGTAATAGTGAAGGGTTGCTGCCATTTCTCCTTGAACATCGCGATCTGGGATTTGAAAAACTGTTTGTTAGTTGGAGGGCCTTAAATTTTAGAAAGACATTCGAACACGTTTTTAAGGTGGGTGAATATTTGCCACTCCAGCTTTCGAAGGGAGAAGCCACTGTTTGCGCATTCGCGAGACGTTTGCAAGACCATGTTATTATTGTTGTCATACCCATTGAACAGGGAAAGAATTTACGAGATGCAAAGTCGGAGTGGTCGCATGAATCTATAACCCTCGGTCCAGACTTTCCGTCGTCCTGGACAAATATTTTTACAGGAAAAGAAATTGACGCGACGAATGAACTGACGTTGACTGATGCTCTTGGCTCATTCCCGGTTGCACTACTGACAAACAAAAAGGCGTAATCCAATTACGCCTTCTAAATTTTTTGTGACTTTTTTTAAACGCACAACTTCAAACTCGAAACCCGAAACTTGAAACTATTCTAGCGTCGCCGTCAAAGAAATATTGGTATTTAGCAATTTTGAAATCGGGCAGTTTGCTTTTGCATCTTCTGCGCAAGCATCAAATTTTTCTTTGGTTATCCCCGGAACTTTCGCTTTTAAAACCAATTGCGATTGGGTTACGGTACCATCCTCTAATGTGACAGTGCATTCCGTCGTCAGTTCTTGCGGCGTAAAGCCCGCTTCGCCCAGCACAAAACTTAGCTTCATGGTAAAACAACCCGAATGAGCTGCTGCAATAAGTTCTTCAGGATTAGTGCCTGTGCCTTCTGCGAATCTCGAATTGAAAGAGTATTGTGTTTTGTTTAAAACTGAGCTTTGGGTCGACAGGTGTCCACCACCTTCTTTGCCTGAACCTTTCCAAACGGCTGTTGCTTTCCTTTTCATATTAAGAGTTAGTTTATTTTTGGTAAATGTAAGAATGGATCTACAGCGAACAAAGCTGCAACATGCGTAAGAAGATGTAGGAATAAATCAGTGGTATCGCGAACACAATGGACATTCACCCTTTTGAAACAAAAAGTCGAAATCTTAGAAGATAGCTAAATAAAAACCCGCAAGAGGCACACTTGTTTATGGATTAAAGAATAATTTGCAATCGTTTTCTTGAAAAAATTATTTACTTTCAAGTAACTTTCGCAGCCGGAACCTCTATAACCTTAATGAAGAATTTTAAAGCATATTCTGATGAAGGCCTTCTCAAACTTTTGAAGCAACAAGAGCTTGGAGCGTTTGAAGAAATCTACCTGCGTTACTGGAAGAAGCTCTATTCAGCTGCATATAAAAGAGTACAGTCCCGTGAAATATCTGAGGAATTGGTGCAGGATATTTTTACTTCGCTTTGGATAAACCGGCATGTGCTCAAAATAGAAATGCTCTCAGCATACTTGCATTCCGCAATAAAATACAAAGTTATTAACCACCTTGAGAAGGAGATGTCTCGACGAGTTTACGCGCAAAGCCAGGTGAAATCTCTTGTATCGGTGGAGAACAGCACTGAAGATTCGGTGTATTTGAATGAGTTGAACCTGGCCCTGGAGAAAGAAATTCAAAAACTTCCGCCCAAACGGAAACAAATTTTTAAGTTGAGCAGGCAGGAGCATTTGTCGATCAAACAGGTAGCTTCCTATTTAGGCATTTCAGAAAAAACTGCGGAAAATCAATTGGGCAAAGCTCTCAAAGAGTTAAAAGTGAACTTGAAACATTTCAATTTTTTCATGATCACGCTTTTTACTATTTGTTAGAAGCTTGGACTGTCCTGCACTTACCTGTTACTTTTAACAGACCACTTCTCGCCCATTATTTCTAAAAAATTTCTCAATAGAGTGGGGGTAAATGTTTCGTCGCCTGACTATTCTATAACCAGAAGTCGATTCGAGACAAAACCATAAATCGATTTCTTTAAAAAATTCTATGAAGAAAGCGATTTTGCCCGATCTCCTCAAGAAGTATTTGAGAGGAGAAACCACACCCGCCGAGTCGGCAATGGTAGATGAATGGTACTTATCCTTGCAGGAAAATCCCGATGATATAAGTCTCCTTGATCCTCTTGAAGCCGACCTCACAGGAAATAGAATTTTAGATGTAATTAAATCGAAGATAGAGATTCCCGAAAAGGCGAAACTGCGGAGCACGACTTCAAATTCATTCTTTATAAGGACTCCTTTCAAGTTAGCTGCAGCCATCACCGCAATAGCTGTTATTGGTCTTGGGGCAATCCTTTTTAATGAAAAAGGATTGCCATCCCTTGACGTAAAGACCGTTACTTATAACGCTCAGGAGAAAAAAGAATTTAATAATTCAAAATTCACAAACCGCGTAGTACTGGAAGACGGAACTGTGATTAAGCTAAAGCCAAATAGCAGTATTGAATATCCGGAAAAATTTTCGGACACTGATCGGAGGGTTACCTTGAAAGGGGAGGCTTTTTTTGATGTAACGAAAGACAAAAACAGGCCCTTCATTATCACCACTTCGGAACTAACCGTCAGAGTGTTGGGAACGAGTTTTAATGTAATGGCTTACGAGGGTGCAAAGGAAATTAGCGTAGCTGTAAAGACTGGTAAGGTATCCGTTGTAAAATCCAAAGACGACGTTACCAGTCAGCCTGCGCTAAGCGAAGTTATTCTTACGCCAAATCAGGAAGTTATTTACAATACCACACAAGAAAATTTTTCGAAAAAACTTGTAGCGCAGCCGCAGTTGATCCTGGAGAAGCCTACGCTATTTGCGACACAATATGATGGCGCACCCGTAAATAAGATTCTTGCTGCCTTAGAGCAGAATTATGGAATTGATATTCAATACGATGAACAAGCTTTGTCGAATTGCATCCTTACGACCTCACTAGCTGAGGAAGGACTTTACGAACGTATTGAAATTATTTGTAAAGCGATCGGAGCACAATTCGAACTGGATGACACCAGAATTGTGATCAAAAGCAATGGGTGTCGTTGATTACATGTTTAACCAAAAATACCGAATTATGCAATAAAGTACTTTACTAACCCACATAACTAAAAGGCCGATGATGCTGCAACACCACCGGCCGTCATGCCAGGATTACGCATCCGTGGCACCTAGTTTTTGCCCTATTAATAAAACAAAAACAATCAAAATTATGAAGAATAAACCTAAACCTATTGGAAATGCCCTGCTATTCTTTATGAAAATTACGCTGATACAGATGTTGATTACTAGCATAACCGTGATGATGGGATATGCTGTAGATACGAGCGGCCAGGAAGTATTGGAGCGCAAAATTACCCTGCAAACCCAGAATGCGGAGGTAAAAAATATTCTTATAGAGATTGAAAAGAGAAGTGACGTAAAATTCACCTATCGGCCAAGGTTAATAAAGGACCTCGACCGGATGACCTTAAACTTGGTGGAAACGCCATTGTCCGATGTTTTATCCCAAGTACTGGGATCTAAACTGGGATACGATGTAATTGGAAAGCAAATTGTCCTCAAGGAAATGTATGCTGCCAATGAGGAAGTAACGGAAACAACGGCACCGGCTACGGCTGCGCAAACCGTAAGCGGAACCGTTAGGGATGAATCAAACGCACCTATTCCAGGCGTTAACGTTCTTGTAAAAGGAACAACAGTCGGAACAACAACAGATACGGATGGAAAATTTTCCCTTGAAGTCCCCGATAATAATAGTGTTTTAGTATTCAGCTTTATCGGTTATCAAAGCACTGAAGTTACCGTTGGCAGCCAAACCAATATCGATGTACAAATGGCGCTTGATATTCAATCGCTGCAAGAAGTTGTTGTAGTAGGATATGGAGAACAAAAGAAAACAACTATTACGGGTGCAGTAACTTCTGTTAAGGGAGATGTAATACAACAAGCTCCTGTTTCCAATCTTTCTAATGCCCTGACAGGCCGGTTGCCCGGTACAATATTCATCAACCGTTCGGGTGAGCCAGGAAATGATGCATCGCAAATCAGAGTAAGAGGTACTAACACCGTTGGTAATCCTAATGCCCTGATTGTAATTGATGGTATTGCTAACAGAACTGGTGGTCTCGACCGCTTGAATCCTGCGGACATTGAAAGTATCACTATCCTTAAAGATGGGTCTGCCGCAATCTACGGTGCTCAGGCTGCAAATGGTGTAATTCTGGTAACAACCAAAAGAGGTCAGGAGGGCAAGCCGCAAATTGGCTTTAGCTACAACCTTGGCTTCAACAAACCTACGCGTTTACCAGAAGTGACTGATGCGCCAACGTATGCAACTATGTTGAATGAAATCGACGAGTATCGTGGAAATGCTCCGCGCTACTCCGCCGAGGATATTCAAAAACTCAGCGACGGTTCGGACCCATGGAAATATCCAAATACAGACTGGTACGGCGCTGTAATTAAAGAAACAGCTATTCAAGACATGGCGACCCTGACTGTTTCCGGCGGTTCGGCAGATGTAAAATATTATGTTTCGTTGGGAACACTGAATGAAGACGGGGTTTATAAAAACAGCGGAACTAAATACAAACAATATAATTTCAGGTCAAACCTTGATGCAAAGATTACGGATTATTTTTCATTGGGTATAGATCTTTCTGGTAGACAGGAACGCAGAACCTATCCGACAAGAGGCGCCGGTACTATCTTTAGAATGTTGATAAGAGGTAAACCAAATTTGCCAGCTTATTGGCCAAATGGTTTACCAGGACCAGATATTGAAAACGGTGACAACCCTGTGGTTATTAGCACACCGGCCACGGGCTATGTTGACGATGTTAACAGCGTCTTTCAAAGTAATCTCAGAGGGAAATTAGATATTCCTTGGGTAAAGGGTTTAAATGTTACTTTTAACCTTGCGTTGGATGAATCGTATAGACCTATAAAAAGATTTAGGACACCATGGTTCCTTTACACATGGGATTATACAAGCTATGATCCAGATACCGGAGAGCCTCTATTGCTTAAGTCACAACGCGGTCTCAATACGCCAGAGCTTCAACAGGAGTTTGAGAGAACTTCTGGACAAACAGGAAATGCCTACATCAATTACACAAAAGATTTTGGCAACCATTCGCTCAATTTAATGGTCGGAACTGAAAAGCAGGTTTTAAAAGGAAATCAATTCCAGGGATTCCGGAACGGGTACATTTCAACGGCGGTTGATGAGCTATTTGCTGGAAATCAAAATGCCAGCACCACAGCTGGTAATGGCACCCTGTCAGACGGTAAACTATATGAACGGACCCGCTTAAATTATTTTGGACGGATCAACTACGCATGGAGTGAAAAATATCTCGTTGAAGTGGTTTGGCGCTATGATGCATCCTACATCTTTCCTGAAGATGCACGATGGGGTTTCTTCCCCGGCATCTCTGCGGGATGGGTTATCTCCGAGGAGGGTTTTATGGAAGGAGCATCATTTGTCGATCGTTTAAAAATCAGGGGGTCGTGGGGAGAACTTGGTAATGACAGAATGCATCCCACCAACGTTTGGTACGACGAATTTCAATTTGGTAATTATTTCGGTTTCGGGGGTAATTACATCTTTGA
>DASQTN010000699.1:0-2425 GCA_035641895.1 Chryseolinea sp.
AAGATTGAAGTCAGAATTCATACATTATCAATCTTCGAAAGGCGGCGGCGATATGAAAGCGTTGTTATCTAAACCGGCGGATGCCAAAGGCAAGCTGGGAGGCATTGTAGTCGTTCATGAAAACAGGGGACTGAATCCACACATTGAAGATGTTGCCAGAAGAGCGGCGTTAGCGGGTTTCGTTTCTATTGCGCCTGATATGTTAACCCCTTTGGGCGGCTATCCAGGAAATGATGACAAAGGTCGGGAGCTTCAAAGCAAACGCGACCGAAATGAAATGCTGGAAGATTTTATCGCAGCCTATGAATATTTAAAGGGTCACAAAGATTGCACCGGAAAAGTTGGTGTTGTGGGATTTTGCTTCGGCGGTTGGATCTCCAACATGATGGCCGTACGCATTCCGGATCTCAAGGCAGCTGTCCCCTTTTATGGCGGCCAGCCTGCTACTGAAGATGTACCGAAAATTAAAGCCCCCCTCCTCTTGCACTACGCCAGTCTTGATACCCGGGTGAATGAAGGATGGCCGGCCTATGAGAATGCCCTAAAAGAAAACAAAAAAGAATACACTGCGTACATGTATGACAACACCAATCATGGATTTCATAATGACACCACGCCGCGTTATGACAAGGCTGCTGCCGAACTTGCGTGGAAACGTACCGTTGATTTTTTCAATGACAAACTAAAAGCCTAATACCTAATTTTTTATAATGCAAAAAAGAAAACTTGGTGACAGCAATTTAGAAGTCTCTGCTATAGGACTTGGATGTATGGGGATGAGCGCCACGTATGGGCCACCCGCGGACAAGAAAGAGATGATCGCGCTTATTCATTCAGCGGTTGAAATGGGTATCACATTTTTCGATACCGCGGAAGTATACGGGCCCTTCACCAATGAGGAACTCGTGGGTGAAGCGCTGGCACCATTTCGGCGAGACGTTGTTATTGCGACGAAGTTCGGGTTCAAAAGCGACCCAAAAAATCCTTCGCATTGGAACGAATTAGACAGTCGGCCCGGGCATATCAGGGAAGTCGCAGAAGCTTCGCTTAAGCGGTTGAGAATTGATGCGATCGATCTGTTTTATCAGCATCGTGTTGATACATCAGTGCCAATCGAAGATGTTGCCGGAGCAGTCAAAGACCTTATCCAAGAAGGGAAAGTTAAACACTTTGGCCTTTCGGAAGCGGGGATAGAAACGATCAAACGAGCCCACGCAATACAACCGGTGACCGCTGTTCAAAGCGAATATTCATTATGGTATAGAAAACCAGAAGCAGATATACTACCAGTTCTTGAAGAACTGGGAATCGGGTTTGTTCCCTTTAGTCCGTTGGGCCGCGGTTTTCTCACCGGAAAAATCGACGAAAATACCACTTTCGACAAATCGGACATCCGTAATACGGTACCGCGTTTTACACAAGAAGCGCGAAAAAAAAATCAGACCCTGGTTCAAATACTTTCACAAATCGCAACGCAGAAAGATGCTACACCCGCACAAATAGCGCTCGCCTGGTTGCTGGCTCAACGGCCATGGATCGTTCCTATTCCTGGAACTACAAAGCTCAACCGACTCAAGGAGAACAACGGTGCAGCTATACTTGATCTTAGCCCCGAGGATCTTCGGGAGATTGAAACCGCTACTAGTGCGATTACGGTTCAAGGTGCCCGATATCCGGAAGCACTTGAGCAAAAGACCGGCAAGTAACTGCCGTGAAACAATACATTGAAATATTAACAATCAGAGTTACGACAACTCCACCACGAAAGTTTAATTACCAATTTATTACTCCTTATAACCTCCCAGGTTTATTGCGTTAGCAACCCATGCTCGGCTTAAGGCATTAAAATTTAGCGTGGGCATGTATTTCTGAGGGTAGCGAAAAAACAATTCTGCCAGCCCCATCAAGTGACGAGGAAGGATGATTTGTCGCAAGGATTTGGGCTAACTCCTGCTAGATTAACTCCGCACAACCAGGAAAAATATTATCGAGGTCCAAATTATCAAGCTCATCAGCCAGAGCTTGGTTTTCCACCTCAACAATGCTTTTCGAATTTGGCCGGAAAATTTTGGACTGCCGGTTACATAGGTAATGCCACTCACCAGACCGGCGATTACCTCTTCATCTTCTGCCATACATTTACAACTATAGACTTGTAAATATTCCTATTTTATTTTGGCTTCACAAAACAATAAACTCGAATTATTTTTTAGTCAGTGGAAGGTTGTAAAATGATTTATCGATTGATGACGAACGTCATTGATTTTTGCTTCGCTTTTCAATATGAGCTATTACTTGCGGTCGAGTCTTCAACTTTGATCTACCGAAGTTCGGGGATGGAAGCTTCCCTTTCATTAAGAAACGCTCTGTAACAAAAAAGTAAGAGGCGTCCGGAAACCCGTCCCGACGAGCAAACCAGGCGCTT
>DASQTN010000700.1:0-5645 GCA_035641895.1 Chryseolinea sp.
TATTCGATGACAGGATTCTGATACGAAAGGTATTCAATATGATTTAAAAGTGCAGGATGTATATGATGTTAGGCCACGTCGTGTCGCAAGCCTGTCATCTGACTATCATAATTGTCTTTGGCGTTTGGTATCCCGGAATAAACACAAAGTGTAGCCCGGCAGCCAATTGGTTCGTTGTGCATTTATACCTACCGTCATCCAGCTTCTCAAGCGGAATTGCAGTTGGCCGCCCTAGATAATCATAAACGAGTAAATTGCTCGCGTTTAGCGCCCGGGCGTTGACGGGCTCAATGATAATTTCCCTATCTGCCGGGTTGGGATAAAGCTTTACCATAGAGTTGAAAGGATTGTCCGCCGATAAAACAAAAATAACCACCAAGGGCTGCGTTACATCGTTGGCGGCTTTGTAGTTACTGTTTCCTGGTTGTGTTGCAGTGATGATGGCGGTGCCGTCACCATGGATAGTTAATAAAATTCCTGAGATTGTTGCAACTGCCGGGTTGTTGCTGGTGTATGTAATTGGCAGTCCTGAGCTAGCCGACGCGGACAAGTTAAAATGATCATCAGCAGTTGATTTTTCTGCGATAGGGTTGAACGTGATAATCTGGTCAGCTTTATTGACCGTCAAAACCTGACTTATGCTGGCAGAATGGAAATTGGTTGATCCGGCCTGTGACACCGTAATCGTTGTTGTTCCGGCACTGTGAACTGTTACCGTAGTCCCGCTAACGGACGCAACGGCAGGGTTACTGCTCGTATAGCTGAGGGCGAGGCCCGAGCTGGCGGTGGCGTTCAACTGGAAGGGACTATCACCATACGCTTTTTCTTGAAAGCTGGCGAAATCAATAATCTGCTGTTCCATGGAAACAAATAACAACGGTCCTCGAATATATCCACCGTCAGTTCCAGTAAAAGTGTGCTTCTCGGTAAAGGCTTTGGTCGCAATGTCGAATTCATACAATATCCCATATTTCCCATTGTTACCGTCATGCGTTGTCCCGTAAAGCTTTCCATTTGACGATTCAATAAGACTTGTCTGGATATCCGAAACACCAGCCAGCGGAATGTTAAAGTCAAATACCTTGTTTAGATTTCCTGTACCAGGATTAAATTCGACGATCGTTCCGGCGTTAAAGGCGCCACCAGATTGCGACACGCCGTAGAACTTATTGTTCTTTGCCTTAATCAGAGTACCAATTGGATGGCCCCCAAGGATTGTGCCGTCAAAATCTTTTAGTTTTAACAACGAACCTGTCACGGGATCAAATTGAAATAACGTACCCAGGTTGTTGCCCCCACCATACCGCATTAGGCCATAGATCTTGCCCTCGGAATACAGGAGGGTGCCAGAAGGTACATTGCCCTCTACGACAGGATTAAAATCGACCTTCTTGGCAAATGTGTTCGATGCTGGATCATATTCAAACAATATTGCTTTGCCAAAAGAAACAGAGCTTGTATTGGCGACGCCATACAATTTTCCATTCGGTAGTTGAATCAAGGCGCCGTTGGGCCGTCCATAAATAGCTTGAAAATCTATTTTCTTGCTGAAGCTATTCGTTGAAGGATCATATTCAAATATTCCACCTACGTTTTCCGCGCCTCCATACTGCGTTAAACCATAGAGCTTGCCGTTTGAGGCGAGCACCATGTTCTCAGATGGGCTAGTGATATCGATAAAGTCTACCTTCTTAGTGTAAATCTCCCTTGTAATATCATATTCGAACAGCGTCCCACTATTATTCGTGCCCCCGGAACGTGTAGTTCCATAAAGTCTGCCATTTGCACCTTGGACGAGGCTGGCGAAGGGCCACATTCCGCCGCCGTTGTCGGACTCAAAATTAACGCGCACCTGGTAAGCACCGTCCGTGGGATCGTAGGAAAACAAAACCCCCCGAGCTGATCCACCTTGGCTATTCATTCCGTACAGCTTTCCATCAGAAGCCTGCATCAATGTTGTACGAGAGGAACCTCCCTTGCCCCTCCAGTTTCCATCAAATGTTACCACCGTTGAAAGGTTGCCCGATATAATATCGTATTCAAAGAGCCCACCGAAGCCTGCAACGCCGAGTTCTGTTGTTCCATACACCTTTCCGTTAGAGGCCTGGAATAAGCTGCCATAAGGGTTAAGTCCATGTGTGCCACCCACGAAGTCAATTTTTTTGGTGAAGGCCCCGTTGGACGGATTATATTCGAACAAAATCCCGCCATCGGTATTTCCTCCCTTCGGCGTCATGCCGTACAGTAGCCCATTCGTTGCTTCAATTAACCTGCCGGAAGGCGTGGATCCGTCGGCGCTTCCTGAAAAATCAAATTTTTTTGTTACTACATTCGTAGCTGTATCGTAAGCATAGATTGTGCCCTTCGAATGTAATCCTCCCTGGTAAGTCATGCCGTACAACAGGCCCGAGGATGCAAGCATCAGCCCACCAAACGGACGGATGCCACTCGATGCATCGAAATCCTTTCTTTTTGTAACGGTGTTTTTTTGAGGATTATATTTGAAAATAACACCATTGCCATTTGCTCCGCCTTCGATAGTAACGCCATACAGATTGCCGTCGGCGGTCACGACCATTGTTGAATAGGGA
Source organism: Chryseolinea sp. (assembly GCA_035641895.1). GTDB lineage: Bacteria > Bacteroidota > Bacteroidia > Cytophagales > Cyclobacteriaceae > Chryseolinea. Next base: position 2,592 of record DASQTN010000700.1, read on the forward strand.
ATTTCTCCTGATTGTCCTCCGAAGTCAAACTTCTTTGCAAAGGTGTTGGTGAATGGATCGTATTCAAAAAGGACGCCCTTACCATTGACACCACCTCCTGAGGTAAGACCATACAGCTTGTTGTTGACTTGCACCAGCCCACCATAAGGATGTCCTCCATCGATAGCGTTGAAGTCATGTTTTCTGATGTATGAACCGTCACTGGGATTATACTCAAACAACACACCCACCAGGTGGGTGCCACCCCACCCGGTCGTACCATAGATTTTGCCGTTGGCTGCCTGTATTAATGTGTTATAAGAAGGGCTTCTACCTGGAGTTGCCTCAAAAGATTTTTTTACCTGAAGCCCGGTGCCATCGGCATTCGCCATAAAGATTGTTCCGATGCCCGATTCCCCGCCTTCCGACGCAACACCCCAAAGCATTTGCTGTGCTGACGTCGTAAATTCATTAAAGCAAATGAACATCAACATAACCCACTTGAAAATTATGGCAATCCTACCGGTTGAAGGTCGTTTGTAAACATTCATGACAACGTTGTGACTGGTCGTGGACATATCAGTTAATGGTTAAGCCAGGTTCTGGCCATCGGGTTAAAAATTACGACTGGTACGAGGCAATTTTGATGTACCAAGACAGGAGGAGAGGAGGTCACAGTTGCTTACAAGGGATTGCCTAGGTTAGAAATATCGGAGTTTTTATGCAACCAAACAAGTGGCTTAAATAGCTCAGGGCTCGTATTCCAACAGAATATTTTGATATTGATTAAGTAACTTTAAAAAATATTTAACTGATTCACAATGAAGGATTTTAGACGGTTGATTTCAGTACTCGCAATGGCGCTGCTTGTTTCTTCAAATATGAATGCGCAAAATCTAAGCGGCGCTTGGAAGCTGATGAATTACAACGGAAAACCTTTTGCAGACGAAGGTATTAAAATTTACAGCGACGGATATTTCATGTTTGCTATCCACTCTGCAGACGGAGCGTTTGTAAAAGCTGGTGGCGGAAACTATAAGATGAAAGGAAATGAGTACATCGAAGTCCTGGATTTTAATAGCAGCGATAGCACACAAGTGCGTGAGCCCTCAACATATACTTTTTCTCTTAGAAATGATGAACTCACTATTTCAACAAAAGGAAAAAAGAATATCGAAGTTTGGAAGAAGGTCGATGGCACCTCGTCTGCCGTGAGCGGAGCGTGGCGTTTTGGTGCGCGCGTGAACGATGAGGGCGTTGCAGGTGAACGCAGGGGAGGAGCGTTCCCGCGCCAGACCATGAAAATACTGTCCGGAAATTATTTTCAATGGGCAGCCTTTAATTACGAAACAAAACAATTTTCAGGCACTGGTGGCGGCACTTACAAGCTTCAGGATAATCAATACACTGAAACTATTCGTTTTTTTTCGCGAGATAACTCACGTGTGGGAATATCGCTAACATTTGAATGTAAACTTATTGGCACCGACTGGTACCATAAGGGTAAAGGAACAACTGGAAATCCAGTGAGTGAAGTGTGGGAAAAAGTGAAGTGATGCGCGTCTGATTTCAAAAGCATTTATGGAATTCGAGAAAGAAATAGCTGCAGTTTTGCAGTCACGGAAGTCCGACACTGATATGCTGAACATTATTGAGGTGTTGCGTTTTGCGCCGGACAAATTTCAACGCGCATTTGATATAGCCCTCGAGATGGATCGTCGAAATCTGGTTAAGCTACTGTATTCTAATTTCAATGCGAGTAAGGTGATCGTGGAATTTACATTGCTTGCAAAAAAGTAAATGGCCTTCAGGAAAGGTTGCTATGTTTGTCTTTTGATTTATCCCTATGGCAAAAGATCCCCTTCACGGGAAAACATTGGAAATGATCGTGACTGAACTTGTTGAGCATTTTGGATGGGAGGATCTGGGAAGTATCATCAACATCCGGTGTTTCAATTTTGATCCCAGCATCAAGTCCAGCCTCGCGTTCCTCCGTAAAACTCCATGGGCGCGAAAAAAGGTAGAAGAGCTTTACATCAGCATTCAGCGCGATTAAAATTCCGGGGAACAAGTTTTACAGAACTACGGGTGCCCGTGTGCAGGCGACTAAGACGTGTTACATTCTTATTAGAGTTATATGCGCGATCCGTTCATCCCCTTCGGTTTTGTATTTGTTCACTAAACCGGATAATTTGAAATCAGCTAACCAATTGCCGGCTGATGAGAGGACTTATACTCATTTTAGTTTTTGTTCAGTTTAGCTTATATGCACAAAATAAGCCGGGCACAGAGCTGCACATAAAAAAGGCAAAAGGCGAGATTGTCCTTGACGGAAAGCTGGAGGAAGACGACTGGAATACAGCGCAGGTGGCAACAGATTGGTTCCTGAACTTTCCGGTCGACACGACTAAATCACCTTTTCAAACCGAAGCACGGGTGACGTTTGATGATCAGTACTTCTACGCATCGTTCGTATGCATGGATGACAATACCCCCGATCTGATTAATTCCCTGCGAAGGGACTTCGACTATCCACTCAATGACAATGTGGGTGTGAACATTGGGCCTTATAACGACGGGTTAAATGGTTTTTTCTTTGCTGTTACTCCAGCAGGTGTGCAAAGAGAAGGTATCATTTCCGGGGGTGGGGCTGGCAGCGACGCTTTCAACAGCTTCTGGGATAACAAATGGTACTCGATCGTCGTGCGATACGATGATCGGTGGATCGCGGAGTTTGCTATCCCGTGGAAAAGCTTCAGGTATAAAGACGGGCTGAAGGAGTGGAACATCCTCTTTGACCGTTCGGATAAAAAGAGAAATCTCCGGTCTTCATGGATTCGCACGCCGATCCAATTCCAGACAGGCATGTTCGCCTATTCCGGCAAGCTGATCTGGGATGACCCGATACCGCCGGCGCGCACCAATATTTCCTTTATTCCTTACATCGCCGGAAGCGCCTCAAAGGATTCGGAAGCCACACCTGAACAAACCTCTTCAGAACTTCAGGGTGGATTTGACGCCAAGGTCGGGATTACACCATCGCTTAACCTGGACCTAACCTTCAACCCCGATTTC
>DASQTN010000701.1:0-4504 GCA_035641895.1 Chryseolinea sp.
TGATGAACGGATGTATAAAGAGGAAATGATGTTTTGTTCGAAAATTGCTGAGAACCTGGGTTACGAAAATCAAGTTATGTTTGAATTGCTTCTTCATGTTAAAGCAGACGTGATGGAAAAAGACGAAATCATCAATTTAAAGGAGATCACCCAGAAACATCTTAAAAGATAAACGTATCACTCCATAACTAATGAAATATCTTCTTCCGGTTTTTTTTGTCATTGTATGTTTTTCAGCAAGTGCACAACGAACAATTATTCACTGCGGATATCTAATTGACGGGAAAGCGAACGATGCACAAGCCCAAATGACTATCGTAGTAGAGCGCGATAAAATCATTAGCGTATCAAAAGGTTTTACACCCAAAACAATTGATGACACCCTTATTGATTTAAGTAAGAAAACCGTGATGCCTGGCCTGATCGATATGCATGTGCATTTGGAAAATGAAACCAGTAAAGATCAGCCGTTGCAGCGTTTCACCCTTAATGAGGCGGATATCGCATTTCGGTCGACGGTGTTCGCCAGAAAAACATTGTTAGCCGGCTTTACCACCGTACGGGATCTCGGCGGTACTGGCGTAAATACTGCGCTGAGAAATGCGATCAATCAGGGCTTGGTAATTGGCCCAAGGATTTTTTCTGCCGGTAAATCGATCGCCACTACAGGCGGCCATGCCGATCCTACTAATGCTTATAGGAAGGATCTGATCGGAGATCCAGGTCCTAAGGAAGGCGTCATAAACTCTCCTGAAGACGCACGAAAAGCCGTCCGTCAGCGGTATAAGGATGGGGCAGACTTGATCAAAATTACAGCGACGGGCGGGGTGACCAGCCTTGCCAAAGACGGCTCTGGACCTCAGTTTACGGATGAAGAATTGAAAGCGATCATCGAAACAGCAAAGGATTATGGTATGCATACTGCTGCTCATGCTCACGGTGCCGTCGGGATGAAACGGGCTGTGCTGGCAGGAATTACTACTATCGAGCACGGCACACTGATGACGGAAGAAATTATGGACCTGATGAAACAAAAAGGTACTTATTTTGTGCCGACGATAACCGCCGGTAAATTTGTTGCTGAACAGGCAAAAATTCCGGGATACTATCATCCGCTGGTCGTACCAAAAGCCGTAGCCATTGGACCGCAGATTCAGTTAACCTATGCGAAGGCTTATAAGCGCGGGGTAAAAATTGCTTTTGGGACGGACGCAGGTGTTTACTTTCATGGGAATAATGCCCAGGAATTTGCATCGATGGTCGAGGGTGGGATGCCTGCGATGGAGGCCATCAAATGTGCTACGGCTGTAAATGCTACGATTTTGGAAATGGGCGATAAACTGGGTACGCTCGAACCTGGTAAACTTGCTGACATCGTCGCAACCGAAGAAAATCCGCTGCAGAATATCCGTGCAATGGAAAAAGTAACATTTGTCATGAAAGAAGGCGTGATCTATAAGCAGTAGATCATGGTTCTGGCCCAAATCTGTATGGTCAGAATAAAACTTTAACACTTCGAACTGCAAGTCGCCAACACTTTAAGGAATTCCTTACTTTTGCTGTCTTGAAAACTGACGAGGCGTTGATAGGCGAAGAAATCCGTCTGGAATCAGGAAATTATATTTAGGCAATTGATAATTATAGAGGAGATAGATGGAAAACATCCGCAATTTTTGCATCATAGCGCACATTGACCACGGTAAAAGCACGTTGGCTGACAGGCTATTAGAGTTTACAGGCACCTTGAATGAGCGCCAGATGGAGGCGCAGGTCCTTGATAACATGGACCTGGAAAAGGAAAAAGGAATTACGATTAAGTCGCACGCCATTCAGATGAATTATAAACTGAATGGGCAGGAATACATTCTTAACCTGATTGATACTCCCGGACACGTAGATTTTTCATATGAAGTTTCGCGTGCTATCGCCGCCTGCGAAGGGGCGCTGTTAATTGTGGATGCAAGTCAGGGAATTGAAGCACAAACGATTTCGAACTTATACCTGGCATTGGAACATGACCTGGAAATTATTCCAGTGATGAATAAAATTGATCTTCCGCATGCCATGCCCGACGAGGTTACGGATGAAATTGTGGACCTGGTTGGATGCAAACGTGAAGACGTTATCAGGGCTAGCGCAAAAGAGGGAAAAGGTATCGAAGAAATCCTTCATGCCGTCGTTCACAGAATCAAATCCCCAAAAGGGAATTCAAAAGCCCCGCTACAGGCGATGATCTTTGATTCAGTTTTTAATTCTTTCCGAGGGATCGAAATTTATTTCAGAGTATTCAATGGAACGATCCGAAAAGGCGAGAAGATTAAGTTTGTGAATGCTGAGAAGGAATACTACGCTGAGGAAATTGGAATATTAAAACTTGATAAGAAACCGAAAGAGACTATTAGTGCTGGCAATGTTGGTTATCTGATATCGGGTATAAAAGTAGCGAGCGAGGTGCATGTAGGGGACACGATAACCAGCGTTGAAAACCCGGGACTGGCTCTTAAGGGATTTGAAAAGGTGAAGCCAATGGTATTTGCGGGTATTTACCCCGTTGATACCACGGAATTCGAAGAGCTTCGATCTTCGATGGAAAAGCTGAAATTGAACGACGCTTCGCTCGTATGGGAGTTGGAAACGTCAGCAGCGCTGGGTTTCGGATTTCGCTGCGGTTTTCTTGGTATGCTCCATATGGAGATTATTCAGGAGAGATTGGAGCGAGAGTTTGACATGACGGTCATAACGACCGTTCCGTCGGTGCAGTTCCGGGCACTCCTCACGGATGATTCGGAAATTTTTATAAATGCACCTTCTGAAATGCCCGACCCAACCAGGCTTAAGCTGATCGAAGAGCCGTACATCAAAGCGCAGATCATAACAAAATCAGAATACATTGGGGCGATCATCAGCCTATGCATGGACAAGCGAGGCACGATCAAAAATCAGCATTACCTCACGACAGATCGAGTGGAACTTTCTTTCGAAATGCCACTGTCTGAAATTGTCTTCGACTTCTTCGATAAGCTCAAATCCATTTCACGCGGTTATGCGTCATTGGATTACCATTTGATCGGGTTCCGCGAGTCCGACATGGTAAAACTTGATATCATGTTAAACGGCGAAAAGGTTGACGCACTAAGCGCGATAGTGCATCGAAGCAAATCCCAAGATTGGGGAAGGAAGCTATGTGAAAAATTGAAGGAACTCATACCACGTCAAATGTTTGAGATTGCAATTCAAGCGGCGATTGGTCAAAAAATTGTTTCACGCGAAAACATAAGCGCCATTCGCAAAAATGTGTTGGCAAAATGTTATGGTGGTGATATTTCCCGTAAGCGGAAGCTTCTGGAAAAACAAAAGAAAGGTAAAAAGCGGATGCGTCAGGTTGGAAATGTAGAGATACCACAGGAGGCTTTTATGGCAGTATTGAAAATTGATTAATATATCCATGCAGGAAACACTTCAAACTACCTACACCCTTATTGACGGAAAAAAGGTATCAACCGATATAAAAAACGAAATTGCTTTAAAGGTAGCTTCGCGCAAGAAGCAGGGAAAAAAAATTCCGCACCTGGCAATTATTTTAATTGGTGATGACGGCGCAAGCCAAACGTATGTCGACAACAAGGTAAAAGCTTGTAAGAGTGTTGGTTTTCACTATACTATGATGCGTTTTGCTGATACCATTAGTGAAGAACGTTTGATGAAGCATATCGATCACGTGAATAACGACGATGATGTGGATGGATTTATTGTTCAGCTTCCGTTGCCCGCTCACATATCCGTAGAAAATATTACAGAAAAAATTCGCTCTGATAAAGATGTTGATGGATTTACCAACCACAATTTTGGAAGCATCATTTCCAAGAATCCTTTGCTGATGCCGGCCACGCCTTATGGAGTGATGGAGTTAATACGCCGTTATAATATTGTGACAGAGGGAAAACATGCAGTGGTCATTGGCGCTAGCCGGATCGCTGGTGCGCCGTTGAGCATGATGCTGACAGAACAGGGTCACGCAACGGTAACTATATGCCACAAATACACGCAACATCTTGCAAGCTTCACCAGAATGGCTGACATCCTTCTCGTCGCTGTCGGCAAACCAGGTTTAGTAACGGCCGACATGGTAAAAGAAGGTGCTGTTGTAATCGACATCGGCACAACGCGTGTGGAAGGGCCCGAATACCAAAAAGGTTGGGCGATAAAGGGTGACGTCGACTTTAAGGAGGTTGCTCCCAAGACTTCGTTTATCACGCCAGTGCCGGGTGGCGTTGGTCCTATGACAATTGCTTCCTTGCTGCTTAATACGCTCCGCGCAACGGAGTTACGAAATCCATAACATACATGGAATTGATACTGGAGTTTGCGGTCGCAAGAATATAGAATTCAATGGTTGAGGTGAAAGATAAAATTTCCGCTGAAGTTCTTCCGCTCATGGAGGATTTTTACACAATCCAAGGAGAAGGATTTTATCAGGGACATGCCGCTTACTTTATACGGCTGG
>DASQTN010000702.1:0-2338 GCA_035641895.1 Chryseolinea sp.
TATGCCCCCGTCACGCGAGCACATAGAATTACCGTTGAGCAAATGGCGTTGCTGGAGCCTGGACTGGCAGAGACATTCCTTGGGGCGGTGATGTTTACCATGCGGGAGGCCATGGATGAAGTGATAAAAAAAGGAGTTCCCAGGGAAGCCGTTTTTGATTTCTTTATGGGCCATATCAATATCGACCTTGCACTTTGTTTTGATCAGATTCCGGGCGGTGTGTTTTCAGATGCCTGCTACAAAGCCATTCAAATCGGAAAGCCACTCATCTTTAAGGAGGACTGGAAAAAAGTGCTGGATCCCGAACATGTGAAGTATCAAATCGAAGTAATGACAAGAATACCGAAATCAAATCCCACTTCTTAAAAAGCCGGCCAATGAATCGTAACAGAAACTACTTTATAAATCTTTTTAAAGCTAAATTAATCTTAATCTTCCTGTCCATTTTTCCGAATATGGTCCACGCTCAACTTCAAGTCAGTCCTAATAAACGTTATCTGCAAACCGCAGATGGAAAGCCTTTCTTTTGGTTAGGAGACACAGCCTGGGAACTCTTTCACCGTTTGAACCGCGAGGAAGCTACTCAATATCTGAAGAATCGTTCGGACAAAGGCTTTACTGTTATCCAGGCCGTTGTGTTAGCTGAACTGGACGGGTTACACGATCCCAACCCTTACGGCGAAATTCCTTTGGAGAACGACGATCCGACAAAACCGCGGGAAGCCTATTTCCAACACGTGGATTTTATTATTCGCAAGGCAGCGGAATTGAATCTTTACATTGGGATGCTACCAACATGGGGCGACAAAATATTTGCCGACCGATGGGGCAAAGGGCCAGAAATATTTACCCCCGAAAACGCAAAAGTTTATGGAAAGTGGATTGGTAACCGTTACAAGAATGATAAAAATATTGTCTGGATTTTAGGCGGCGATAGAAACCCTCGGAACGAAAATGACCTCGCCATTTGGCGCGCTATGGCAGCAGGTATTGAAGAAGCTATAGGAAGAGAAAATGCGTTGATCACTTTTCACCCGCAGCCCAACGGCGTTCAGGGGGGCGGGTCCGCAAAATGGTTTCATCAAGACCCATGGCTGGATTTTAATATGTTTCAGACCGGCCATTGCCGGGAGATTGATCTGTGGGATCAAATCCAGCATACTTACAACCTGACGCCTGTTAAACCTGTTTTCGATGGCGAGCCGATTTATGAGGATCACCCAGTATGTTTTAACGCAAATGATCTTGGAAAATCCAGCGCTTACGATGTACGGAAAGCGGCATATCATGATGTGTTCGCCGGCGCCTTCGGTCATACCTATGGCTGTCATGATATCTGGCAGATGTACGCTCCAAATCGTACCTCGATAAATGGCGCCCATCTTCCATGGTACGTTGCCATTGACTTGCCAGGCGCAGGACAAATGAAACACTTGCGCACATTAATAGAATCCCGTCCTATGCTCGACCGGATTCCTGATAAAACTTTAATAACGGATGCCCTAGGCTCAAATGATCACATCCTTGCGACACGAGGCTCTGATTATATTTTTGTCTATACCACACAGGGAAAAAAATTCACCGTTAACACCGGTAAGATTTCCGGGAATGAGATCGTCACGTATTGGTACAATCCGCGGAACGGTGAAATAAAGGACAACGGTAAGGTAAGCAAAAAGGCAAACCAAGAATTTGTACCACCTACATCAGGATATGGCCATGACTGGGTTCTTATCGTTGATGACGTGGCTAAAAATTATCCTAAACCTGGAATTAAAAAACAACAATGATTAAAATCAGCACTTGGACATTTCTTACGTTCACTATAATTGTGACGAGCGTCGCACAAATCCGTATTAGCGACAATCAAAAATTCTTGGTTGACAAAAACGGTAAACCCTTTTTTTGGACCGGAGACACTGACTGGGAATTATTCCATCGGATGAACCGTGAACAGTCTGCCGAGTTCATCAACACTCGCAGCGAACAAGGGTTTAATGTTTTGCAGGCCGTAGCGTTGGCTGAATTTAATGGCATCAGGGAGCCCAACCGATACGGAGATTATCCATTGAACAACGAGGACCCTACACAACTGGCTGTGACGCCCGGAAATGATCCCAACGATAGCTATCAATATGACTATTGGGACCATGTTGATTTCGTAATCAATCTCGCCGCTGAAAAAGGAATGTATATCGGACTTTTACCAACGTGGGGCGATAAAGTTGCCCATCTATGGGGTGATGGACCAATAATTTTTAACCCACAAAATGCTGAGACGTTTGGTAGCACGCTGGCTAAACGTTACGCTAAACAGTGGAATATTATTTGGATCCTT
>DASQTN010000703.1:0-3728 GCA_035641895.1 Chryseolinea sp.
ATTTTACCGTGGGAATGGTTATAAGAAATGCGGGTTTCATGCTATCCGATTATTCTGAAACCAGTACCTCGCGCGTTCCATTTGATATACGAATTGGGGCAACACTAAAACCAGAACACATGCCATTGCGTTTCTCTTTAACAGCCTATAATTTGACTGACCGCTATGATGCTGATAATTCTTCCCCAAATGGAGAAGAACCAGGAACATTAAAAAAGATATTCCGGCATATAAATTTTGGTGCTGAAGTGTTATTACATCGAAATGTGAACATCATGGTTGGATACAATTATCTCATTCACGAGGAATTAAAATTGGCAAATGCGGGTGGTATTGCTGGAATTTCTTTTGGATTTTCGGCCAGGATACGATCATTTGAGTTTGTATTTAGCCGTAGCGCTTATATGGTCGGAAATGCTGGTTATACGTTCACTATTTCAAAGAATTTAGAAACTTTATTATCAAGAGGATAAAACTTATGATTGATTCAAAATATTTAACGCCTAAGCAAATTGTTGAAGAACTGGATAAATATATAATTGGTCAGTACGATGCGAAACGTAATGTAGCCATTGCGTTAAGAAATCGCTGGCGAAGAATGCACGTTAAATCGGATATTCAAAATGAAATTATTCCCAACAATATTTTGATGATCGGGGCAACAGGCGTTGGTAAAACTGAGATCGCCCGTCGGCTCGCAAAAATTGCCGATGCTCCATTTGTAAAAGTGGAGGCTTCGAAATTTACGGAAGTCGGCTATGTAGGACGAGATGTTGAAAGCATGGTTCGCGATTTAGTTGAGCAATCGGTCACTTTGATTAAGGCAAGCAAAAAGGAAGCTGTAAAGGAAAAAGCGGCGCAAGCTGTTGAAGACATAATTCTGGATGCATTGATTCCTCCCATGCGCCAACAACCAGCAAGGAGCACAGGATTTTCTCCGTCTGGCGACGCGAATAACCAGGATGTTCCTGAAGGCGATTTGGAATTGAACGAACGAACCAGAAACCATTTCCGGGAAAAAATAAGAAATGGTGAAATGGAAGACCGAAAGATTGAAATAAATATTAAGGGTAGCGGCGGATCTAATGTAGGAATGGTAGGTGCCGGTATGATGGATGAAGTTTCCATGATGAACCTACAGGAAATGCTTAATGGAATGATGCCTAAAAAGAGCAAGAAGCGAAAAGTGTCCGTAGCTGAGGCAAGGAAAATTCTACTCGAAGAAGAAGCTTCGAAGTTAATCGATATGGACGAGGTGAAAGAAGAAGCCATCCGCCGGGCAGAGGAAGCGGGTATCATTTTTATCGACGAGATTGACAAGATCGCTAGCGGAAGCAAAAAAGGAGGCGGTGGTCCCGATGTAAGCCGTGAAGGTGTACAACGTGATTTGCTTCCGATCGTAGAAGGAAGTTCGGTCAATACAAAGTATGGTGTAATTAAGACCGACCACGTTTTGTTCGTTGCCGCTGGAGCATTCCACATCTCAAAACCTTCCGACCTGATTCCCGAACTTCAGGGGAGATTTCCAATTCGTGTCGAGCTGGATAATCTCACGAAAGGAGACTTTATAAGAATTCTTAAAGAGCCAAAAAATGCGTTGATAAAGCAATACCTGGCTTTGTTTGAAGCCGAAGGTGTGCAAGTAAATTTCACCGATGAGGCGATCGATGAAATTGCCAATACCGCTTTCACGATCAATGCAGAGCTCGAAAATATCGGCGCCCGCAGGCTTCATACCGTGATGAGTAAACTACTCAATGAGTTTCTATTTGATGTGCCAGATAAAATACCGCAAAATTCAAAGATAGAAGTGAATGCCGAGATGGTGAAAGAAAAACTAAGTGGCTTGATCAAGAACCGGGATTTGAGCGAGTATATTCTTTAATTTCCAGCCTTTGGATAATCAAAGAACAGCATTTTAGCGGATGCCCAGGATACATCTTTCCACGACTCAACGAAGAGGTTAAAGGCCACTATGCCGCAGGTTGGTACATTATCGATGTTAACTTCCTCGGCGGCCAAGGTATTAACAAAATCCGTCAACCCTGGATTGTGTCCAAACAGCAAAACGATATTGTGTTTATCTTTAATGTTATGGATCACAGACAAAATGGTGTCTTCGTCGGCGTGGTATAGTTTCTCCTCAGTTTTAATGTTTTTCTTCGAATAATTTAAAACCTCCGCAAGGCGTTTAGCGGTCGAAAAAGCTCTCTTTGCAGGACTGCTTATCATCAGATCAGGATAGATCTCTTTTTCCTTCAACCGTTTGCCCATACGGGGAGCATCACGTTTGCCCCGTTCATTTAGCCCTCTGTCAAAATCACTTTCGGTTGGATCCGACCAACTAGATTTTGCATGACGTATGATGTAAAGTGATTTCATGTGTTAACAATTTTTTTGATAGACTCGGGGAATTCGCCATACTTGTCATCATGCCTCTGGGATTTCAAAATCATGACTGAATTCATGGGTGTAACAGACTGAAAAAAGATAAAGACGCATCGATCATCAAATAAATGTAATTCCAAAAATTTTTAAAATCTTAACTTAGCGGGTAATGTCAAAAAGAAAAAAGATTCGAAGGAAGATTCGGTATTCATTTGTCTACCGTTTCGTCCAATTTCTGATTTTTATTTCTAACCTCGTTCCCCGAAAGTTGTGGTTAAAATTTTGTGGCGTTTTAGGAAGGATAGCTTATCTGTTTGTGAAGAATACGCGAAGAAGAGTGGTAAAGCACCTTTCAATAGCTTTCCCGGAAAAAACACCACCGCAGGTAAAAAAGCTTGCACGGCGGGTATTTGAATTTTTAGGTAAAAATGCTGGGGAAATGCTGCGGGCTACTCGTGTAAAAACCCTAAGTGACCTCGAGAGGTTTTTGGTCACTGAAGGGCTGGACAATTATGAACGTGCAATAAAAAAAGGCAAGGGGGTAATTTTTTTAACCTGCCATCTGGGAGCATTTGATTTGCAAGTCAGCAACATGGCTCTTCGCGGACTCAACCCTAACATCATTGGTACTCCACTAAAAGACGCGCGACTTAATGAGCTGTTGTGGGATTATCGGAACATGCACGGTGCTATTGCAATCGAACGCGGGAGAGAAACCTTTCGACTCATTAAAGTTTTAAAGTCTGGAGGCTCTGTTGCATTACTGATCGATCAGGATACGAAAGTGAAAAGCAGGTTTGTGAATTTTTTTGGAAAGCCGGCTGCCACACCTGTGGGTGCGACTGTGCTGGCCATGAAAACAGGCGCTGCTGTCGTTCCAACCTATGTATATCTTGGAAAAGACTGGAAGCAACACATGCATATTCTTCCGGAAATACCTATTAAAACTTCCGGTGACGACGAAGCAGACATGGTATACAATACACAGGTGCTGACAAATTTTATTGAAGATGTCATTCGGAAATATCCGGAACAATGGGTGTGGATGCATAAAAGGTGGAGGACGAGGCCGGGTGAGGAAATTGCTTAGCGATTTACGATTGTAGATTTACGATTTTAGATTGGGTAACACAAGCAGGCTTTGCGTGAATGTTCCCTTAGAAGTTTTATCCATTTCAGCACAATAGTTTTTGTAATACCAAATCTAAAATCGTCAATCTAAAATCTACAATCATTTCATTTCTTAAAGATGAAGTACACAGCAAGTACGAGAAAGACGAAACCGATCAAATGATTCCACCGAAAGGTTTCGGTCTTGAAAAAGACCAATGAGAAAATTA
>DASQTN010000704.1:0-3402 GCA_035641895.1 Chryseolinea sp.
TCACTAGTGGCCGAAAACAGAAACCCCTTGTGGTGCCGAAGGGTGTTATACTTGCAGCTGGAGCAGTAGCCCAAGCGTGGGCGGCACTGACAGATCAAACATTACCGTTTAATAAGACAAATGCTCAACTGCTTACGCTAGACAATTACTATTCCGGCGAAAAAGCCAAGGCCGAGTTCAAATTACAAATGACGCCGATAAAACTTGCGATAAAGGAAGCGCTCGACTGGTTCGTAAAAGAAAATTACATTAAACCGAATGATTCCATTCAAGGAACAAGCTTCGACTTGTAAAAATTTATGTCCTTTGCCGTGACCCTCTCTCATGCCAGGCTACTTCTTGGTTGGAATTTGTATGATTCGCTCTAAGTCTGAGCTCAGGGAATCTATTTCCGGCAGTTTTATACCAAAAGTTTTTTCAAGAGCAATTTGCAAGTCTACGACACTATCGAATGTCTTTCTCTCATGGCTGCCGTCCAGGTAGTGCGTTGCAAACTCATTGTTTCTAAGGGCATGTCGGCCCTTTTCAAAGGGCAATGCTGCGATAAGCCCTGTAACAAAATGAGATGTAGGGTGATTGGACAAATACCAGCTGGACACCTCATAGTCAACCAAAAGTTGTTCCTTCAACCCGAAACGATATACTCGTTTCCATGTACCCATAACTTTTGCTTCTAAAATATATTCATCAGCCGCTTGGATCAATCTGAAATTACCATGTGGAGTGTCTTGGGATATATCAGGTCGTAACAATAAAGGAGCAGTCAACGTCATTCCTCCAAAGCCCACGTCCGCAATTAAATAATCTTGGTCGATCTCCACAAGGAGCAACATGTGACCCCGAGGTGTAACAATTCCTTCAGGTACATTCCAAAGCACACGCGCTCCAAGCCCTCTAACCTTAAAGCCGAGTGTTTTCAAAACCTCCGCCAGCAACAGGTTGTGCTCAAAGCAATAACCACCTCTCTTATTTAAGACAAGTTTTTGATAGAGCAAATCGATATTTAATTCCACAGGAATACGAAGAAACGGATTTAGATTTTCAAATGGAATGGTTTGCGCGTGAAGCAAGTGAATGGACCTTAGTGTTTCCAGCACTGGTTCTCTCGGGCCTGAAAAGCCAATTCGATTAAAATAACCGTTCACATTAAATTTCTGATCAATAGCAGTTGTAGTTTCCAAAGTTGGATCATCGCTTTGACGTTGCATATCAACAATAGTTAGTGGTTTATTAGAACACCAATATTCATTAAGACGTTTCCAAATCAAAAATATTTAGCAATAAATAACATTGAAACAGGTAAATCTTAGTTGCGTGTAAGTCAAAAATGAAACAAGCCTTGCGGGAGTGGAATGAGCAATACACGCGTTTGTTGAAAAGCTCAATGTCTTGCACCAAAGATGAGAGGCATCTAAAATAGTTACGTCGACAGCTTCCCCAAAGTTTCAAACGTTTCAAACTCCCGGAAAGTCTATCCTTTTTTGATGCTCAGCTGTTTACCAATAAATTTTGCGTAGCGTTTTCCTACGAATACCACCGACTGATGTACGCTTGCGCCCATCTTAGAAAAATATTGAATTTCCATTACGATGTTTTTGCCTTTTAGTTCCCGGCGCCATAACCCTTTGACCTGCCCGTTAATAATAATGTTTGGATTAAATATCCCGTTGCCTGCCCTGTCTTCGAAGGTTGGATCGATCACCAGGCTACGATCTTTGTATGACACGGTATATTCATCATAAGCCGGCAGAAGGTGGACCGATGATTTCTTTTTCGACTTCCCAACGGATGATTCCGAAAGGAAATACGTTTGACCCTCTACAACCACACTTTCAAGCGTAGGTTTTATAATTTCGACTGCTCTACCTCCATCGATCGGACTTAATCCAGACCACCAAACAAAATCTTTTACGGTTGCTGGACCACGACTTCGAAAATAACGCAAACTAAGTTCGGCCAACGCTTCGTCTTTTTCAAGCCGCTTTGCATTTGGTGCACGATCATCGAGCAAGGCGTAGGTAAATTGCTTTCCTCGCCTCGCCCCGTTACAAATTAACTGATCCAATTCGGCATGAAAAATAATATAGGTTAGGCGTAAATCATTGGTAGCAATACCTGCCCTATCCAGCGCGTCGCCCAATTCCTTACGCGTCAGGTGTACACCGGACTGCAATGACTTCACGATAACCTTATTGCTTTTTTTGAAAATGCTATTGTCTAAATTGAGATCCCGAAAATATTTGGCACTAAAGGCGCTGATGCGGGGTTCGGTTAGTGCAATCATCCATCGGATGTCTTCTGGCAACACGAAATGCCATGTAGGACGCAAGACATGCGTGCGTAAAATATCGCCGGCGTCAATTGCCTGATCAATTTCTTGCTCCCGTGGATTTTTTAATCGATTTGCCAGCGCCCACTTCGCGCCGGCATAGTCTTGTGACTGAACAGCGCCAAGCCATTTCACAACGTCGACTGGTTTCACAAATGGGTCGCCTAAAAGACGCTGATTATTTTGGCGTAAGGCAATAATGTCCTGTAACTTCATCCGTATCTGATTTTTCTTTCCCTTTCAAGCGCTGACTGTCTCGAAAACGAAATGGTAAATTTAAAAATCGTAAATAATATATGAAGTTTTAGCCAGGGTTTATTCGCTCCTCAAAGAGGTTACAGGGTTTGAACTCGCCGCTTTAATGGATTGATACCCCATAGTAAGCCAAGCAATCAAAAATGCACAGCCGCCGGCCATGAAATACATACCAATTCCAATTTCCACCTTGTATGAATAGCTCTCCAACCACCAATTAATCGCCAACCATGCTGCAGGCGATGCCAGTACAAATGCTATTACTATGAGTTTGCCGAATTCTTTTGACAGCAAAACGACAATACTACTCACCGACGCCCCTAAAACTTTTCTAATCCCGATTTCCTTCGTCCGTTGCTCAGCGGTAAAGGCGGTAAGGGCAAACAAACCAAGGCAAGCGATTACTATCGCCAATCCAGCAAATACTCCAAACGTCTTGCCCAGCCGTTGCTCCGTTGCGTACATTCTTTCAAAGTTTTCATCCATAAAAGAAAATTGGAAGGGTTGATTTGGGGCAAGAGACTTCCAGGCTTTTTCAGCAGTTTGGATAACATCCTGTGCATTTTTTGCTGCGAATTTGAAAATAACATTGCCGGGAGAATTTCGTAAGAAAAGGCCAAGAGGGGAGATATTACTTCGCATAGATTCGAAATGAAAATTCTCCACCACACCGATCACCGTAAATGATTTAATTTTGTTAGGATCTGGCATGCCTTCCGCATTCGCGCCATCAAATGTTGTTATCTCTTTTCCAATCGGATCATCTCCCAAATTAAAACGCTGGACAGCCACCTCGTTCAAAATGACAGCGCTTGAAT
>DASQTN010000705.1:0-6028 GCA_035641895.1 Chryseolinea sp.
CCCGAGCTATAAAGCACTTCCAGCATAGCACGATTGCGTGCTCCTTCCGGTTTGGACTGATCAATCGCTTGAAAGAGTTTTTCAATCTCGATGTAACTAAGGGTATCGGGAAGTTTTCGGCCAAGTTTAGGCCCTTCAATAAGGACTGTCGGATCTTTCTCCAAAAGCTCCTCGAACAACATGTATTTATAAAATCCTTTAATTCCCGACAGGATGCGTGCCTGGCTATGTGCCGACATGCCCAGTTCGTTAATATATTGCAGAAACTCCTGGAGATGTTTTGATGTAACGTTTGCAGCAGTGACGAGCGCATGTTTCATCTTCATGAATTGAAAAAGAAGTTCCACATCATGTACATACGCTTCAACCGAATTCGGGGAAAGGGATCGCTCGAGCTTCAAGAAGTTTGAATAGTGTTTGATATGCTGTTCCCACATAGCACGAAGTAACCGCTATGAGCCATAAAAAACAAGAATACTGATTCATAGAATCGCATTAGTTATTAACTTGCCCACACTCGATGCAATTAAAACAATGCTTCGAACCCGTGATTAGACGGGTGTCAACACTCAACTCTTAACATGAATATCCAAATCATTAATGGTCCTAACCTGAATTTGCTTGGCAAACGTGAAACTTCGATCTATGGCAGTGAATCGTTTGAAGTTTTTTTCGATGCACTGAAAAAACGTTACCCAGAATTTCAACTACATTACTATCAGTCCAATGTTGAAGGCGAGCTCATCAACAAGCTGCACGAGGTAGGCTTTTCTTTTGATGCAATTATTCTTAACGCGGGTGCCTATACCCATACATCGGTGGCTTTACACGATGCCATCGGCGGCATTAAAACTCCCGTTGTCGAAGTACACATTTCAAATGTTTACAATCGCGAAGAGTTCAGGCATAAAAGTCTGATCACCTCCAAATGTGTGGGACTTATCACCGGGTTCGGTCTCGAAGGATATGCTATGGCAATAGGGTATTTTGAGCGAAAAGCTGAAAGCTGAAAGCATAAAGCAGAAAGCCGGGGCAATGGAACTTCACAGTTTTCCGATCAATGATAAACTGTCATTTCCAGCTGAAAGCTTTGTCAGCCGGCAACTTGAAACTTCAAACTCGAAACGTCAAACTTTTAAAGCGTCTAACCGCTTTAAAAGCGGTGGATGCGAATAATGAAAAAATACGTACAATGGATGCGGATACAGATTGCTAAGACTATCAACTGAAAGCCTTTTTAAGGCATTCATTAATGCGCCACCGTCAAATGTTTCCTTGGCATAAGCGTCCGCCTCAAATTCATTTTTCCGGCTATACATGTTCATCAGCAAGCCAGTAATTCCTGAAATGGGCGAAAATAAAATTCCGAAAGCGAGTAAATTAAGATGAATCGCTAACTGAGAACCACCAAGTGCCAGCGACAGGTTTTCATTAAAGATCATTAGCGACAAAACAAATAGTGTAAACACAATTTGCAAAACAGAGAGCACATATCCCCAGATTATATGCTTCTTCTTGAAATGGCCCACTTCGTGCGCTAAGACGGCCACCAGTTCATCCGTTGTGTGATTGGTTACAAGCGTATCATACAATACGATTTTTTTCTTTTTGCCGATTCCGGAGAAAAATGCGTTTGCTTTCTTAGATCTTTTTGATCCATCGATGATAAAGATATTATCAAGCGGAAAATTTACTTTCTTAGAAAAATCTTCGATTGCTTTTTTTAATTCCCCGTCCTCCAATGGTGTAAGTTTATTGAAGAGCGGAAGAATCAAAGACGTGTAAAACATATTGATAAACAAAATAAAACCGGCAGCAAAAATGGAAAACCAAATCCAAAAGGACGGACCAAGAGTGAGAATAAGATAAATCAGCAAAGAGAGTACGGAGCCACCTACTAAGGCGCCCAATGCATACCCCTTTAATTTATCTGTGATGAACGTTTTAATTGTCGTTTTATTAAAACCGTACTTTTCCTCGATTACAAAAATACTGTACCACTGAAATGGTATGGTCAGTATATCGGACGCCAGCATCAGTGTACCAAAAAATGCCAGGGCCAGCAAGATTTCATTTTCGAGATGAACTCTAAGCAGACCGTCTACCCACCCAAAGCCTCCTAACAAAAGCATTATCGCGGAAATCAAAAAGCTAAAAGCAGATGTTAAGAAAGAAAATTGTGTACGCTCCCGATTGTAGGCTAATGACTTTAAGTACTTTTCCCGTTCATAAAACGATTCAATTTCTTTTGGAATATCCATCCGTTGGGACTTCAAATTTATATAGTCCAAAAGCTGGTCGAAGCCATAGCTTACAGCGGTTATCAATAATATTATTATGAGGATCGTTTGAGGTTGCATACCGGTTCCAAATCAAAGCGCAATGTTACGAAGAACTTGTCTCAATGATCAAATACTAACGTCAATAAGACTTTGATCATTGAGAATAATTTGCCAACCAACTAGGTTAGATAAATTTTTTATGTTTGTTTAATTGTATTTGAACTTTGTAATCTCAACTATTCGATACCGATGAAATTTACAGAATCCACACGTTTGCAGGAAAAATTTAGCCACTTGATTCCAGGCGGTGCCCACACTTATGCAAAAGGCGATGATCAATTTCCCGAGGGCATGGCTCCATACATTGTGCGAGGCAAAGGCTGTCGGGTATGGGATGTTGATGGTAACGAATACATCGAATACGGAAGCGGATTAAGGAGTGTAAGTTTGGGCCATGCCTTTGAGCCTGTTGTTACGGCGGCTGCAAAACAAATGCAGCTGGGATCAAACTTCGTCAGACCAGCTACTATCGAACTTGAATGCGCTGAAGAATTTTTGAGTTTGGTGGAAGGAGCCGACATGGTGAAGTTTTGCAAAAATGGATCTGATGCAACAGACGGCGCAGTCAAACTTGCCCGCGCGTACACTGGGCGGGATATGGTAGGAATCTGCGCAAGTCATCCTTTTCTTTCCGTTAGTGACTGGTTTATTGGCACCACCCCAATGGACGGTGGGATACCGGAGACGATAAAAAATTTAACAGCGAAGTTTTATTATAACGATCTTGCAAGCGCCGAGAAAATGTTCAGCGATTTTCCCAACCAAATCGCCTGTGTGGTATTAGAGGGAGAGAAAATGGATCCACCTCTCGATAACTTCCTGCACAAACTTCGTGACCTCTGCCATAAAAATGGCGCCGTATTTATTCTGGACGAAATGATTACCGGCTTTCGATGGCATTTAGGGGGCGCACAAAAGAAATTCAATATCGTACCAGACCTTTCCTCATGGGGCAAAGCGCTTGGCAACGGATTCGCTATATCGGCACTTGCTGGAAAGCGTGAAATTATGGACCTGGGTGGACTGCGTCACGACAAAAAAAGAGTTTTCCTATTATCGACTACGCATGGTGCCGAAACTCACGCTATGGCTGCTGCTATCGCCACCATAAAGTTTTATAAAGAAAACAATGTCATTGAAACACTTTATGAACAAGGTAAAAAACTGGAAGATGGTGTAATGAAAGCTTCTCGTGATTTGAATTTACAGGATAAAGTGGCGATACTCGGACCTCCATGCTGTTCGGTTTATACTTCACGTGATCAAAATAATCAACCTTCGCAGCCGTTCAGAACACTGTTCATTCAAGAAACTATGAAAAGAGGGTTATTGATGCCCTCGAGTATTGTTTCATATTCTCACTCAGACGCTGACATCGCCGAAACCGTAGAGAAAATTCACGAAGCGCTCGTCATTTATAAGAAAGCATTGAATGAAGGGGTTGAAAAGTATGTGACCGGCAGAAGCATCCAACCGGTGTGGCGTAAGTACAATGCAGAATCAGTAAACCATTAATTCCCGCCTGTCAGAGAAACACACCGTTTAGAAGGGGTCAGTTGGAGCTAGAGTACGCAGTGTTGGTGTTTTGATTCAGAACGTCTAAATTTTCAGAAAAGACACGTTGTCAGGTTTTACGTGACGTGTCCTTTCAATTTTCATTTGTTACCAATACACCGGACTATGAAAACAACGCTGCTTTTAAATTACAGAACATATTGTCTTATCACGGTTGTTTTAGCTATTCTAAGTTGCCAGCCTGCGAAAGACAAAGAGACCGCCCAGGAATCAAAAGATTCCATACCAGCGTCGTCGACGGGGTTTAAGCCAAATCCTCAGCGGGTTGCAGAGGTTGAAGTAAAGACTCTCGCTATTGGCGCCGTTGCACCGGCATTCCGGCTTCCCGATATCACCGGAAAATTTTATACACTTGATGATTTCAGCAATGCGAAAGCTCTAGTGATGATCTTTACGTGTAACCACTGTCCCACAGCGCAAGCGTATGAAGATCGCCTTATAAAATTTACCGATGAGTATAAGAACAAAGGTGTATCGGTGGTGGCAATTATGCCTAACAGCACCATGGGACTTCTTCCTGAAGAATGTGGTTACACAGACCTGAATGATTCCTATGAAGAAATGATCATACGTCATCGCGACAAGAAATATAATTTTCCTTACTTATACGATGGCGATAATCAGGCCGTGGCAATTGCGTATGGCCCAGTCGCTACGCCACACGCCTATGTATTTGATGCCGAACGCAAACTCGCCTATATCGGGCGTATCGATAACATCGAAAAGCCTGGAAAGGCAAATGCCGAAGATCTCCGTGCTGCTGTAGACGCAGTCCTAGCAGGGAAACCAGTTGCTAATCCAGAAAATAAAACTTTTGGCTGTTCCGTGAAATGGGGCTGGAAAGATCAATATACGAAGAAGGTAGAGGAAAAATGGAAGGCTCAGCCTGTGGCGCTTGAAAAAGTCAAGGAATCCAAAATCAAGGATATCGTTAAGAATCCCACGGACAAACTCAGACTTATTAATGTTTGGGCAACGTGGTGTGCCCCTTGCGTCGCCGAATATCCAGACCTGGTTGAATTACAGCGCTGGTATGGTGCCCGCAATTTCGAGTTTGTTTCCTTGTCCGCTGACAAACCCGAGAACTCCGATAAAGCATTAAACTTCCTGAAGAAAGCTCATTCTCCAGTTCAAAATTATTTGTACGATGGCGAAGATAATTACAAGCTGATCGAGGCTGTCGATCCCAAGTGGAACGGCGCACTACCCTATACGTTACTAGTGGAGCCGGGAGGAAAAATAGTTTATAGCTATCAAGGCCCGGTAGATTTGTTGGAACTACGGCGCGCTATTGTGGAGCATCCATTGATGGGCCGATATTATTGAAAGCTTTCAGCTGACAGCCAACAGTTGCCAGCTTGTTTTACAGATATAATGACATTTTGATGGTATAAATTATTTTCTCAACTATAAAATATCGCGATGATAAAAAAAATTCTCTTAGTCTTTGTAATTGCATTATGCGGAGACAAAGTCCAAGCCCAAACTTTTCGAAAAGTGGACAAGAGCCCGTTAGACTATGCGTATCTACCAGACCATTTCGCACATGACAGAAAAGACGGCGAGAAGGCAATTGTCCGGGTAACGTATAGCAGACCATCCAAAAATGATAGAGAAATTTTCGGCAAACTGGTACCATATGGGAAAGTGTGGCGTACAGGAGCAAATGAAAATACAGAAATAAAGTTTTATCAGGATGTTGAATTGGGTGGCAAGAAGGTTCAGGCAGGCACGTATACTTTGTTTACAATTCCGGGAGAAAAGGAATGGACCGTTATCCTCAATAAGGAACTTGACTACTGGGGAGCCTATAAATACAATGAAAAGAGCGACGTGCTTCGTGTAACAGTTCCTTCCACAACCTTAAATGAAGCACTGGAAAATTTTTCCATTCAATTTGAAGGTAAGGGCGAGAAACAAGCGGTGATGAAATTGGGATGGGATAAAACGCTCGTTGAAGTTCCAATTATATACTAGTCCTATTTTGTCAATTAACAATTAGGACGGTTCAGTGAATCGGAACACTGAATATCGATCAAGGAACATCGAATGATGAAGGGCGGTCTCATTGGTCGATGCCAACTCAAAACTTTTTCTCACTTTTCGACTAG
>DASQTN010000706.1:0-7178 GCA_035641895.1 Chryseolinea sp.
AGGTTGAAAAGGATTGAGCAGCTGAACCTCATTTCTATATGCCCACCATAGCAGGCCACCACAACTTACCAAATAAATGAAGTGAACTGTATAGGGATGACTTTGTCCGAGTGTAGGTTCCAACACGAGAATCAAGATGAATAAAATCAAGGGAGCTCCGACGATCTTGAAAAAATTAAAACGGAATTGAAATAATTGTCCTATGCTATTCCGGAGAAAAACAATTTCGATGGCAGCACTAATTAAACCTGCGGCGATAACTCCAAATACTCCGTATGAAGGCATGAGCAAAATCATCAATATAATTTTAATGCCTGCTACTAAAGCGTAGACCAGCGGTAATGGCTTTGTATACTTCAATATCCCATAAGGTACTGTAAAATAAAGTCGCATGGTTCGAAAGAAATAGATCGGTGCCAGAAATGCCAGATAAGGAATCGTTTCCTGGTATGAAGCCTTGTGTACGAAAGTTTCGATCGCCCACGGAAGCAGCAATACACCAATACAAACAGCAAACATCACGATCGCTGTCAGGCCATGATAATACCTGTTAATGGATGGTGTTGAATGCTTTTCCGGCAGCTCCATCACAGCGCTGACAACTTTTGGATAAAAGGAATTGTGCAATCCGTTCATCAGCAATTCCAGCGCGATTAAACATTGAGTTGCAAACACATATTCACCCACATCAGCAAGCGACAAGAACAAAAGCATTACAATCCGATCGAAATAATTAATCACCCATTGCAGTATCTGATAAATAAACGTGTAGGTATTAAAACCAAACGAGGATCGAAGCCAGGTAAAGTCATACCGAAATCCAAATTCACGAAAGATTCTAGCCATGACCCAGATTCCCGTCACCAACGCTGCAAGCAACCTGGCCATTATGGGTCCCATCAAAGAGTTGGGATAGACTTCTAAACCTATGATTGTAAAGGAAGCGATCAATGTAAAGGATAATACGTTTGACCAAAAAAACGTTTCAGGTTTCTCACGACTTTGCAACAAGCTGCTGTGTACTTTAAAAAGTGCCTGAAGTACACCCACACCTACCGACGCGAGGCCATATGGAAAGAAAGAAATATTTTTTTCAGGCAAAGCAATTTTGAAAATGACGTCACCCAGAATTGTAAACGCCAAACCTATGACGATTCCTGAAATCACCATAAAAATAAATGCCGAGCTTACAAATACGGAAAGCTTATTAAAATCATTCTTAAACTCGTGGAAGTGAATGTAAAGCGAAGTATCAAAACTGAAAGTGACGAAGATTTGAACCAGCAATGAAAATGCGAGGTATATGTACAAAGCTCCGTACGCTTCAGTTGATAAATGATGTATATAGAGCGGGAGTAAAATCAGCGCGCTAGCCATCGGCAGCGCACCAGCCAGTGTGTAGATTACCGAATTCTTAATAAAACTTTTACTAATCAACCTTTACGGATTCAGACTGCAATTAAAGTTATTTACACCTATCAGAATAATTCTATTAATTCCTTTGTAATATTTTTACGGGAATATTGCTGGACACCGGCAACATTAATTTTTAAGGTTCCGCTACTCCAGGCGGAAAAATATTCCGCGACTTTTATCTTAATCCTTTCTTCATCGTGGCCTTCAATCATTTCTCCGGCATTGGCCGAAGCTAACAATTTTGCTGCATCGCCATTCGCTGGACCAGTACCTATCACAGGCAAGCCGGTTGCCAGATATTCAAACAATTTCCCAGGCATGTATCCTTCTGCATCCTTGTAGCCGGTAAGGATCAATAACAACAACGATGATCTACCGTACATCGAAATGAGCTGGTCGTGAGGCATAGAAGGTGTAAAAGTCGTTACTGAAGAAAGATCAGGTGAGCCCAAAACGAAATCCTTGAAACCCGAATGAACCTCTCCCACAAAATCAATGAGCAGTTTCGATTTGATTTCAGGATTTATTTTCATCAAATTCTGCATTGCGATCATGAATGGCCTTGGATCGCATTTCTCGTTCACAATTCCTACATGGCGAATGGTAAATTTTACTGTCGCATGAACTACCAGTGTCTTAAAATCATCTTCATCAAACCCATTAGTGAGCAAGACCACTTTTCGTTGAGAAAGGGCCTCAAACCGTCGCACATAAAATGGCGTAATCGTAATAATCCTGTCTGCGTTTTGAAGCACTTTTGCTTCCAGTCTTCTATGGAGCTTCCGGATGGGAGCGCTAACGTTCAAGCTATCCAATAGACCCCATTCGCTCCAGGGATCACGAAAATCCGCAAGCCAACGCAACGCGGGATTTTTCTTTTTTAGCTTTAGTCCGATCAAGTGCACACTATGCGGTGGCCCGGTGGTGATGATCGTCTTGATTTCATTTTCCTTCAAAAAATCGTTGAGGAATTTCGCAGAAGGGCTAACCCAAAAAACCCGCGGATCCGGAATGAAAAAATTAGCGCGGACAAAAGTACTGATCTTTTGAAAAAAGGACCTGTTCTTTGTCGAGACAAAATCTGTGGGTCCACCAGATTTTTTTTGACCTACGACTCCTGCCAGTTTTGAAAAAGCCTCATAAGGTTCCCATATGGGAAAACGGATTATTTCTGCCTCTGTTGGAACATCTCTTATCAGCGATTCATCGCGAATTCCAAAGGACGGATTTTCCGGGGTAAACACGTATGGTTCCCATCCCAACTGAGGAAGGTATTTTACAAACTTTAGCCACCGTTGAACACCACTTCCGCCACTCGGTGGCCAATAGTACGCTATGATTAAAACTTTTTTGCTCATTTTTCAAAAAGTCGTCAGACCACTTCAAGTGGTCAGACGACTAATAACTGACGATTTATAAAATTTAAAATTCCTCCAATATCGTGACTTGAAAACCAATTAATCTCCGCGTCGCGTTTAAACCAGGTGAGTTGACGTTTTGCATATCTCCTTGAGTTGCGTTTTAACAATCGAATTGCTTCTTCTTTTTCATACTTGCCATCGATAAAGTCAAAGATCTCCTGGTAACCAACCGTCTGCAACGCGCGACGATTTCGGTGGGGATACAAATTGGTGGCTTCTTCAAACAATCCTTGCTGGATCATCATATCCATCCGGTCATCGATTCGGGCGTAAAGATCTTCGCGCGGAAGCTCCAGTCCAATTTTGACGATCGAGAAAGGGTGTACAATTTTATTTTTCGTTCTGAACGAGGTAATGGACGAACCTGTTGACAGCTTTACCTCTAAGGCCCGAATCAAACGATGAGGATTTTTCTGATCGATATGTTGAAAATGTTCGTTATCCACCTGCTGCATTTGATCTTGAAGCCATTGGATTCCATGGCGCTCATACTGTTGCACTAACCCTTCACGGACGTCCACAGGGATTTCCGGAATATCATCAAACCCTTCGCACACAGCCTGGATATAAAGTCCTGAACCGCCACAAAGTATTAAAACGTCGTGCCGTTCAAACAGTGTGGATATTGACGCAAGGGCATCACGACCGTATTGCGCGGCATCATAATCGTCTGTGATTGAATGAGTGTCAACGAAGTGATGGGGAACCATTGCCAATTCGTCTGCCGTCGGCTTAGCTGTACCAATCGTTAGCTCTTTAAAAATCTGACGGGAATCTGAGGAAATAACCTCCGTCCGAAAAGTTTGTGCGAGTTTTATAGCCACAGCCGTTTTACCAACTGCCGTTGGCCCTGCAACAACAATTAACGTTTTGTTACTCCTTTTCAAGCCTGGAAAGATAAGGAAAAGCTCTCAGCTGTCAGCCTACAGCCTGCAGCTTATCCCTTCGATGGATTTCAGGCTTTTTAGCGGGCAGTCGATTCTATAAGATCTGCCAAGGAAGGCAATTTTTTCTTATCTTTCGGGCAATAAAATATTCAAGGAGCATGATTAAATATACGATACCATTTCTGACCAAGCTGGAGGATATGATTGCGGAGTCTGATTACACGCTTCGGTATGAGAAGGGTAATTTTAAGTCGGGATACTGTGTGTTGAAAGACCAAAAAATCATCATTGTCAATAAATTTTATACAACGGAGGGTAAGATCAACGCTTTGATGGAAATACTGAAGGGAATTGTGCTCGATGGGACACGTTTTACCGAAAAAAGCCAAAAGCTCTACGAAGAACTAACTCAACAATTTCAAGCGGCTTAAAATGCCTGTTCCTGTCTTAATTTTGCCCGCCGCTTCTAATCAAAGACAAAGTTTGTGCGCTCGCTTTAAAATTAATAGCGCATGAAAGTTACTTTTTTGGGGAGCGGTACGTCACAGGGTGTCCCAGTGATCGGCTGCACCTGCGAAGTTTGTACGTCGCTCGATTTTCGCGACAAACGCTTGCGCTCTTCCATTCATGTAGAAGTACTCAAACAAAGTTTTGTAATCGATACGGGGCCCGATTTTCGTCAACAGATGTTGCGTGAACGGGTAAAGCGAATTGATGCTGTTCTTTTTACGCATGCCCATCGCGACCATACGGCAGGGCTGGACGATGTACGGGCTTATAATTTTATGCAGAAGATGGACATGCCTATCTATGGGACGCAACCGGTGTTAGACCAGTTGAAAATTGAATATGCATATGCTTTTACTAAAGATAGTTATCCCGGCATTCCGCGATTATTATTCCACCTTATCGACGACAACTCATTCTTCGTTAACGGCGTAGAAGTACATCCCCTTCCGGTGATGCATCTCAAAATGCCAGTACATGGCTTCCGGTTTGAAAACTTCAGCTACATCACCGATGCAAATTTTATCTCCGAGGAAACCATCGGCAAATTAAAAGGAACAGAAACACTGGTATTAAATGCGTTACAGCGTGATCCCCACATTTCACATTTTAATTTAACTGAGGCTTTGGCCATGATAGAAAAAATCAAGCCGAGGCAAACTTACCTGACGCACATCAGTCATAAGCTGGGAACTCACACTGAGGTGTCCAAAGAATTACCACCGAATGTTATGTTGGCTTATGACGGGTTGCAACTGGAATTGGAATAGTTATGGTTATCCGTTAGCAGTTATCCGTTTCCGGTAGCTGAGAAATTCAAGACATTACAAGTAATTTAAACACCGTTACTTTACACGGACAACGATTAACGGATAACGGATGCACAACAACTATTACTTCCTTCGTCAGCTCACTCCCGCCTTGGAAGATGCGATTAGATCATCCGTTGTCTCTGAATGTTTTAGTCAAAACAAAGATGAACTGGTGATCCGATTTGAGCGAAAGGATTCCCCTTTTTTTATTAAAGCAAGTTTATCGCCCTCGTTTTCCTGCCTGTCATTTCCGGATAACTTTCAACGCGCGAGAAAAAATAGCGTTGACCTATTCGAAAAATTGATCGGACAACGTGTCGAGGGAATTCGCCAATATGAGAATGAAAGAAGCTTTACGGTCAACTTCAGCAATAATTTTTCATTGCTTTTTAAACTGCATGGAAACCGGTCGAACTTGATTTTGTTTCATAATGACATCGTTGATGAAATCTTTAAAAATAAGATCCTCGATGATGGCTCTTTAAGTTTAAATAATTTAGATAAAGTGATCGATTGGAGTTATGAAAATTTTCTACGATACCACAATCGTCCCGAGTCAATATACTTCACATTTGGAAAAATTGTTTGGAATTATTTAAAAGAAAAAGGTTATCTAACGTTAACCACGGAAGAACAGTGGCAGGCAATTCAGACCGTTCACAAACAACTCACCAATCCTTCGTATTCCATTCGTGAGGCAAATGGAAAGATATTTCTTTCGTTGTTGGATTTTGGCAGGCTGATAAAAAAAATTGATGAGCCACTTCAGGCAATTCATGAATTTTATGTTTTTTATACGCAGCAAGATTCCTTTTCGCGGGAAAAGGCATCGGTGATCTCGCAGCTGAAATCTAACCTGCGGGCCACTGAAAATTATGTCGATAAAGTCCGGGGTAAGCTTCGTGAACTCGAAGACGACAATAATTTTAAAATGTGGGCAGACTTGTTGATGGCTAATTTGCACACAATCTTACCCGGCGCGGAACAGGTGACCTTGCCAGACTTTTATCATGACAGCCGCCCGACACTTATCAAACTTAAGAGAGAGTTAAGTCCACAAAAAAATGCTGCGATTTTTTATAAGAAAGCAAAGAATCAACACATTGAGATCAGTCACCTTCAAAAAATTCTCGCAAACAAAGTGAGAGAACACACCAACTTCATCGACCAGCTTAAAGAAATTGAAGCCGCTGAGGATTTAAGAAGTTTGCGAAAAATTACGGGTAAGCTGGAAATAGCTCCTGCAAAAGAGAAACAAAGTGAGTCCCTACCCTATCGCGAGATGGAATTTAACGGTTTCAAAATCTGGATCGGGAAAAATGCTCAAAGCAACGATACACTTACATTGAAGTACAGCCACAAGGATGACCTTTGGCTACATGCAAAAGATGTGTCCGGGTCGCACGTATTGGTAAAGCACCAATCTGGTAAAAACTTCCCGAGAGATGTAATTGAACGGGCGGCTCAACTCGCTGCATATTACTCAAAACGCAAAAATGAAACCTTGTGTCCAGTGTCTGTCACTCCAAAAAAATACGTACGCAAAAGAAAGGGGGATCCTGCAGGGCTTGTAGTCGTTGAACGCGAGGAGGTATTGATGGTGGTTCCTTCTTTAAATGGAAATATCTGAAATGTAAGAAGTAACAGGTAAGTGGTAAGAGGTGCGCAAACTACTCACTACTCACTACTCACTACTCACTACTTACCTCTTACTACTTACCTCTTACTACTTACCTCTTACTACTTACCTCTTACATTAAGAAAATCACTTGACGACATTTATCTTTAAAGTATTCGTCCTTGCTTTTTCATGAATCGGCATGCTGGCGAGAATAATAATTATGTCACCGCTTTTAACATGGCCATCACGTTTCAGCGTGGATTCAACATCGGAGATCGTTTCGTCGGTTGAGTTGGTTTTATCGTAATAATATCCTTGAGATCCCCAGACGAGGTTGATTTTATTCAGAAGGGAGACGTTTGATGTAAACACAAAGATATTGGCATTCGGCCTGTACGCCGATGATTGAAACGCCGTATAGCCCGACTGTGTCATGCCTACGATCGCCTTTGCACCAACATCTTTTGCCAGCTTGCAGGCTGCAAGCACAAAATTATCATGGATATATTTCGGC
>DASQTN010000707.1:0-3211 GCA_035641895.1 Chryseolinea sp.
ATTTAGTGGCTAACATGAGTTGAACCGATTTTGAATATAGTACTTTCATTGTAGTATCAATTGTACAAACTTATCGTAAGAACTGATCAATAAGAGCAGGGATAAACGGCAGATGTTGTACAATATCGTTTTTCATTTACCTACCGGGATTCCCTTACCGTAACGACTACGCGTTGATATCTTGTCAGCGCTGGAGCGCCGTCATCCTTAGCTTCCAAGATCATGTGAATTGTTTGTCCGGCTACGGCATCTTTTGGAATCGTCACGCGGCATTGCTCAGATGTTGCATTCAAAATTGCGACTTCAGCTGGATAAGTACCAACGCGGAACTGCCACCACTTTATTGACAATTTATTTTTGTCTGGATCTGAAACAGAGCCGTTTAGTCTTATCGTCTCTCCAGGATTTGCCAACACGTAAAGAGGCCCTTCAATCTTAACGATCGGTTCGTGGTTCGCATCTGCGAACTTGGATGTCACAGACCACTTCATTCGCGCTGCAAAATCATTCTGCGCTGCGGGAAAAAAATTTGGGTAATCATTCGCATTTTGATTCGGCGAACTGAGAGCGGATACCATCGCTTGCTGAGAAGTGTCGCTCATGTTAAATGAAAAATTTTGTGACTGTGTTCCACGGCCGCCCCATCCGCCATAATTGGCAAATTCAAAAGCCCGCAATCCGTTTGCCAGCATATTCATGAATGTATGATTATCTCCTTCTCCGAGCCACGAGCCTTTAGGCTGCACAGGCATCCAAACTACATAGCCCATTTTTCTTAGTTGATCATCAGTAAGGCCCGCTAGACCGAAATAATCCATGATATCGCCTTTCACCATCTGTTTTCCATCACCCCACACGCGATACAGAGCTCCTAGAGGTCCACGGTCGAGCACATTTTCTTTCATCCAAGAGGATGTCAAGAGCGGTGCATCCTCAGGCTTAGCGCGAAGTTGCGCCCCATACCCATAATTCGGACCACCGCTGAATTGCCGGTACTCGATTCCTCCCCAATTTGGTTTGATATATTTAGCATAGGTATCGTCTTGATCACCTGACGGGAGTAACACGACCTTGCGTGACACCTTCACTTTGATCGCGTCCCATTGTGTAGTGTACTCGTATTGATCTTCAATTGACTTGAGCGCTCTTGCAATAGTGCTTTGACCTCCCCAGCCAGTGATATATAGCTGGCCTGGCTTATCATCGAGAATAAGCGACTTGATTAAATCAGAACCTGGAGTGTCTTTAGAGATGTCACCATCAAATTCAATATTTCCATAACGGATCTTTGACTTCAATTCTCCTGGGGCCGGGTAAGCAGGGTTATGAACTTTGAGATTCGCATATACTTTTTCATAAGCATCTACGGCATCGTGGATGAAGCGCTCGTCTTTAGCCCACCGCCAGGATTCGCACGGACATTTATCCAGTCCGAAACGTGCATACTCTCTTCCTGGAACAAACCATTCGGTTCCTTTTCCATCGCCTTTCCAATGAAACTGACTGCTTGCATAAATGAGGCCTTCGACCTCAACATCACTGGAATAAAGTAAGAAACGTATTAACGAATTGTTATCATCGAGCTCAGGGTCAGCCGTAATTACTATCCGTGGCCGCTCGCTGTGCAATTCTTGAGCAATGGCTTGTCGAGTGAAAACACAAACTGTTAGTGCGGATAAAAACATTACAGCCTTTGATAAAACGATATGGTAGTTGTCTTTTGTCATAATCTTGCCGTTGCGTCTAAACTTAATCCTGAAATTGGCATTTCTTAGCATGCGCCAACCAATATAACATTTTCTAAATTTTCTTAGTGAAATCCTGATAACTCGGGTGTGAAATTTTTTCTTAATACATAGGCACATTTTCAACAAGTCAGACGGAACGAATTATCCATCTCAGGAGAATCACCAATAGTAGTATCACTGGGTGGTAGATGATAAACAGAAAAATCATCGCCGACTCTTCGGAGCCATCTACTTTCAATGCCTTTATCAACAATGACACTAAAACGCCAGCTAGCACTAGATACAATATCGAGCAGATTAAGGAAATGAAAAAGTACCACCAGGTACCATCTTCAAACCAAAAAAATATGGCATTTGCAAAAATAAATCCGATGTACAATACACCTGCAACATTCCAAATTGCGTTTGGACCTTTCGCACGTAAAAATGGAATCAATATCATAGTGAACAACAAGAAAAAACCCACTTGATATAAAGGCTGGCGAAGCAAATGAAATAGCGACAGGGATGACATACTATTGCTCCTGCATTTTGTTATTGTTGGAGAACGTTGCAGCAATCATACTTTACTTAATCAGTAAGGCGTGTTTTCAAGAATACACTGTCGTTTCCATAAAGGTAACAGAGATACCCCATCGTATACCAGATTGTTCTTTTTAAAGGTAATGCTTTGACAGTATTGTAAAAACTTAAGTTTCGTAAATCTTTAAAAGCGACCAGGGAGGGTAAGTCTCGAAGACACTCAGGTTTCACGAAGAAATCCCGTGTCTTATTTGAAAAAGGTTTATGCATTTTAAAATGAAAATGCAAACCTTAAATCAGGACAAGACAGTTTGTGATTTCTTAGTGTCTTCTCGCATTGAGGCAAGAAATTATGTCACAAAAAAAATTATTGCTTTAATATTTTGCCAGGGGAATTGAAGGTCTGTTAAGTAAGCATCCAGGGAGTCGCGACTAAATCACAAGGCACTAAACTTCACGAAGGATCCTCTTCACATCTGCTTCATTTATTATTAGCAACAGGTACAAGCACAGGTTTGACACCAAGTTGTTTGAGTAGCCGAGCATGCGCAGCTATTGCAGTTAAAAAAGTCCTAGAAGATTTATAAGGCAGGCCAAATTCATGCGCTGTTGATTTTACAATAGAAGCAATCTTATGGTAATGAACATGACAAATATTAGGAAACAGGTGATGTTCAATTTGAAAATTTAGTCCGCCGACATACCAAGTAAACCATTTACTCTTATTTCCAAAATTCGTAGTGGTCATTAATTGATGTACGGCCCAATTGTTTTCGAGAGTTCTGGTTTCATCAGGCAGCGGAAATTCCGTTCCTTCAATTACATGGGCTGGCTGAAAAATAATCGCCAGGATAAAGCCCGCTATATAATGCATCGCTATAAGACCGATAAGAATTTGCCACCATAGGAGCGTTGTCAGAATTAGTGGCAGGACAAAAACA
>DASQTN010000708.1:0-2184 GCA_035641895.1 Chryseolinea sp.
TCAATAATGGATGTAAAGGAACTTCCAATCCCATGACAATTGTTACCTTACGTCAGGTAAACTGCAAACTATGAAATTCCTTTGGGGCGCGATCATTTCAGTTCTTCTCTTTCAAGATCAGGCACCCTATAAGGCCAATGATGAGTTTGAGTTGAAACTTGATCTGCAGTTTAAGCAGCGCCCAAAATCAGAAACAAAAATTGAATTTGACAGGCGGACATTGCCGACTGGTGGGATGAACGCCCCTTACCTCTTTTTAAATCTCAAAGTGTTGAAAGCCGTACCTGAAGAAGTACGCATAAAGGTTTTGAAAAACAACACGCAAACATTACTGTCAAGAAAATTCGATCCGAATGTAGTGCTAAAGCTTGATCTTGGTTTCACCGACGACATCAAAGACCGGGTCACGGCATATCACTATCTCATTACTTTTTCATCCAAGGAAAAAACTGTTCTGAGCAGAATTGAGATCTTCTTTGAAACAGATGGAACCTATTTGGTCAATGGTGAAAAACGTGGAAAAATTTAATACGGACTACGGGAAGTTTTTAAGCGCAGAGCCCATCGAGGAATTGCGCTGAGAAAAACGCAGACTGAGTCATGAGGCTCAGCGACCCTCCTTGTATTCTAACTCGGTATTCTCTCCGCGCCTGCCTGCCGTAGCCAGCGCAGGCAGGGTAAAAAATATCATAACGCATCTTTCGACCCTTTCTGAATGTAGCGCCATCACGGCTTAATTGTTAGAACAAACTCGAAACCAATCAACGCAAATATTTCCAATAGCTAAAAATTACTTTTCGGTAAATAGTGCCAATTCTCCTGAGTTCAAATTTTTTAGAATTTCAATATGCCGTTTATGAAAAAATATTGTGCAGCTATTGGTGTCACCATCCTGATTGGTTTGATTTCTAGCTTTAACTTCACGACACCCCCAGATGATGAAGTTCCATATCCATCCGGCTACCGAGGTTGGACGCATGTAAAAACCGGTTTCCTCGGACCTCAACATCCGAACGTCAATTATCGCGGTTTCAATCATGTGTATGCGAACAAGCTCGCGATAGATGGATATCTAAATGGGAAATTTCCGGAAGGGTCAACTTTTGTTGTTGAAGTCCTCGAAGCGGTTGCGTCTGAAAATCACACATCCGAAGGCAGCCGTCATCACATGGATGTTATGCAAAAGGACAGCGTTAAATTCGCTTCGACGGGAGGATGGGGATACACCCAATTCGAAAGTGATAACACAAGACGAATGCTGACGCTGGATCAAAAAAAAGCTTGCAACAGCTGTCATCTTAAACAAAATGACCACGTTTTTTCCGAATTAAGGAAGATGCAGTAACGTTCCTTGATTAATCACTGATTGGAACGATTTTAAATAAATCATTAAGCCATTTTGTTATTACAAGTCTAAATCATCTCAACGGTTGATCGATATTTCGTGGTATGGCCAAAAGTGAACCACCCATGTATCAGAGAAACAGCTTATCCTAAATTTTAGGACAATACCTTATTGGTGGCGATTCCTCAAGGAAATTTTTCCCTAACTTGAAAAGTAAAACTTATCCCAAAAAAAATGGCTCAATACAAATTGCAAATTAATGGCCGTAGCTACGAGGCAGACGTGGATGCTGATACTCCGCTTCTTTGGGTGCTACGTGACAACCTCGGACTGGTGGGCACCAAGTATGCATGTGGAATTGCGCAGTGTGGCGCGTGTACCGTACACTTGAATGGTAATGCCGTTCGATCCTGCTCTTTACCTGTGTCTGCGGTAGGTTCTGGAAAGGTAACGACGATTGAAGGGCTGTCGGCAAACGGAGACCATCCGGTGCAACTAGCGTGGGACGAAGTTGATGTAGCGCAGTGTGGATATTGTCAGGCTGGACAAATTATGTCAGCCACGGCCTTGCTAAACAAAAAAAAGAAGCCTACTGCTGAAGAAATTGACGCGGCTATGAATGGAAACATCTGCCGTTGTGGAACATACCACCGGATTAAGGAAGCTATTATAGTCGCATCTTCTAAAATGAAATAGCCATGACAACTTTTCCTAAAACCAGCAGAAGAAATTTTATGAAGATTGCTGCCACCGCAGGTGGGGGTCTTTTACTTGGCTTTCATTGGGGCAATTCAGAAGCGTCAGCCATACAGGTTGTGGGCGGCGCGGCCGAAGACGTG